>NZ_DDLD01000067.1:0-21961 GCF_002339435.1 Acinetobacter sp. UBA2581
GACCTCATTCGAGTCTAGACAAAATGACACCAAATGAGTTTTACTATGATCAGCTACCCCAACAAAACAAGGTGGCTTAACTAGAGCGGAATATCACTTATAAATACGCTTTTAGTTGTTCAAACAAGTGGGACCACCTCTCTAGTATTTACATGCCTATGAAGAATATTTAATCCAATATTAACCAGGAATATCTATTTAAATACAAATAGAACAGTGGGTTAATTTTTTAAAAAAGTCGCTCTTGGTGTAATACAGTCATAGGCTTATGTAGGGTAGCAGGTGATATGTCATCTAACTCATTAAGCTGAACAGATCGTGGGCGGCCAATACACGCTAAGCAAAACTAAAATTGCAGAGCATGACCATCTTTTACTGAATAGAGCTGCAGACGAGGAAAATCCTCTAGAGTCGATGGATATTTATCTATTGATGATTTTACTAATTTGAAAAGTTGAGGCTGTTGTTTAACATCTAACTTTTTTGCAAATCTTGTCCAAGTAAGTGCCAAAATTTGGCAGGAAATAAATCATTCAAATTATTTCACATTCAATAATTGATCCCACTTGAAGTAGTTTTGAGTTAGCCGATCTCTTGACATGTTCCAGGTTCTATTCGGTAACGTACTTGCTCCTAAAGCCAGCTTGGTTTTGCCAAACTTATGATGGATTTCCTCAAGTGAATCCATCAGGTTATTGTCTAAGCTTATTTGCTTCATGTCAGTGAACAGGTCATAAATATGGGAAGCTTTAGGCTCCAGGCACGTCAAGATCACGCCACATTTCTTAAAGGCAATATCTTTGGTATACAAGTCATCAATCATCGTGGTAGCAATTTTAGAGAACACTAACAGGTTGTCAGTAGGTTCTTGTAAAGTCACTGCAGCTGACTTGCTGTAATAAGGTCTATACGTGTCAAACGGGTTAGATTGTACGAAGCCAATTATATAACCACACAATAAATTTTCACCTCTTAAACGAGTAACTGCATCTTGCACATAGAGGCTCATAGCTTCTTTTAAGTCGTCAATATGGTAAATCCTTTGTCCAAAAGAACGGCTTGCAACAATCTGCTTTTTTGGTGCCCGCGTATGCTCTAGCTCTATACATGAAACACCCTGCAATTCCAGTAATGTCCTATGCATGACGATAGAAAACTGATCTCTGATCATCAGAGGCGAAGCCATAATGAAATCCATGACTGAGTGTATCCCCATGCTGTTGAGCTTTTGGCTGTGCTTCCTGCCAACTCCCCAGATTTCACTCACTTCTATAGCTTGGTACAGATCTTCAGCAGAGCAAGGATCCATTGAAACTAGGTTGCATACACCGTTCAGATAAACATTCTTTTTCGCAATGTGGTTTGCTAGTTTTGCTTCTGTCTTAGATCTGCCAATGCCAATACATACTGGTAAACCAAGCCAAGAAAAAATACGCTGACGAATGTGCTGGGTATAGTCAGTTAAGTCGTAATTTCCCGCATGGGCTGTCAGATCGAGAAAACATTCATCAATAGAGTAAATCTCCTGTTCTTTAGGAGAAACAAAGTCGGACAGGACTTTCATGAATCTGCGTGACATCTCTGCATACAGGGCATAATTGCTAGAAAGCACTTGGACCTGATGCTGTTCAACGATGTCCTTGATCTGAAATAGAGGAACACCCATCTTAATGCCTAGGTCCTTGGCCTCTTGAGAGCGGGCTACAGCGCAGCCATCATTATTAGACAGGACAATTACTGGTTTATCTTTTAGACCAGGGTTAAAGATGCGCTCACAACTCACATAGCAATTATTAATGTCTACTAAAGCGTAGATTTTCTGAGAATATATGGTCATTGGGCAGGAAACCAATAAAGAAATTAACGATTTCTAAATGACTTAATGACAAAAGTAACCACACCCCAAATCACCATTTCCTGGCCATCTTGCAGATGAATGTCTGAGCAATCTGGATTTTCAGCTTTAAGCCAACGATAATTATTTTCGATCATTAAGCGTTTTACAGTGAAATCATTGTCGATCAGTGCAATCACGATGTCTTCATGTTTGGCGTCAATACTTCGGTCTACAATCAGTTCATCATCAATCTCAATACCTGCATCTCGCATAGAAAGTGAAGCGACTTTCACCACAAAGGTTGCTGCTTCATTTCTAATCAAGTGTTCATTCATGTCTAGAGTTTTATCTACATAGTCTTGGGCAGGGGATGGAAAGCCAGCAGCGATTTTCTCAGCGGCTAAAGGAATTTTCATGTAGGTGGATGACTCTACAACAGAGATTGAAGCAATATCATTAAAGCACGGTGAACCGTACCGGGTTTGTCGGAGACCAAACTTTCTGAGATGAGACGCATTGCTTCTCAAGACGTAGCGAAGCGTAGTGATCCGATGAAAAAAGTAAAATATACCCCCTGAAATCAGATAGAGCGGTTCAATTAGAACTAAACCCAACTATCGCAACACTGAGCTCTGGAGAATCTCGTCGTTTCTTAATTGCGTCGTAATGATGATCATGAAGATAAAATCAAAAAATACAGATTTTTGTGTAAATCCTGAGTAGAATTCGACTTATTTTTTCTGCAGTAAAAAAGCATGGCTTCTCACTATGCTGCTTTGCAAGGACGTTTTATGCTCGCGCTAGATATACAACATGTTCGAATGAAACAACACGCCACTGATAAGGCACAAGCGTTGCAATGTCTAGTCGATATCTTAGTCGAAGACCAATTGGTTACACCTGATTATATTCATGGGTTGACCGTGCGCGAACAACAAAGTGCAACGTATTTAGGGCAAGGAATTGCCATTCCGCATGGGACGCCTCAGTCTCGCCAATGTATTTTAAAAACTGGTATTCGTCTGGCACACTTTCCTGAAGGAGTTGTTTGGGACGGTGAAAATAAAATTTATTTAGCAGTGGTGATTGCTGCGAAATCAGATGAGCATTTGCAAGTCTTACAAATTTTGACGCGAGCTTTAATTAATGATGTCGCTGATCAAGTGAAACAGGCTCAATCTGCAGAGCAAATTATCGCATTATTACAAGCCCAACCCGCATCTTTGGCATTGCATGAAAATTTAATCGCCACCCAAGTTCCCGCACTTGATGTAGAAGATTTAATTTGGCAGGCAACACAGTTGCTGAAACAGCAAAAAATGGTGGAGTGTGGTTTTCTGTCGGGTTTAAACCTAAACAGCATGATTCATTTAGGGGAGGGGGTCTGGTCGATCACTTCTAACCAGCATGTTTTGAGCCCAGCTGTAAGTTTGGTAAAAGCGGAACAGGTTTTAAGCCATCAGCAGGAAATGCTCAAGACTTTGGTGTGTATTGCCAGTAATGAGCAACTGGATATGCAACGGTTTCAACGGTTAATGGATATTTTGTTTGATACTGAACAAGTTCATACCCTCAACCAAGAGCAAGATAGTCACCAGTTGGCGCAGTTAATTGGTGCTGAACTGATTCCTGATTGGCCATCTCGTCGTATTGTCTTAGCTAACGCTCATGGTCTACATGCACGTCCCGCGACACACTTGGTCAATATGACCAAGAAATTTGCAGGGGATATTCTCGTTGCTGTAGATGAGGGGGCTTACGTTTCGGCAAAAAGTTTAACCAAATTATTAGCCATGGGGTGTCGTCGTGGTCAAACTCTGACTTTTATTGCACAACCCGATACCGATGCTGTAGCAGGCTTAGAACAGATTATTGATGCAGTTCAACAAGGTTTAGGAGAAGAAGTTGAAGCTGTTGACCTTGTATCTCATCAGCATAGCAGTAGTGCCCCAGTCGTAAATAATTTGGAATTAATGCCTTTTGAATCACATGGCGATACGGGTAGCTGCGGTATTGCGGCATCAACTGGCCTTGCTTTTGGTCCTGCACATGTGGTGAAGCCACATGAATTTAGTTATGAACGTCGCGGACAGAGTTTTAAAGCTGAGAATGAAAAGCTTGAAATTGCACTTCATCAGGTGAAAAATAACTTACGTCAATTCATTGCACATACTGAATCTACTGCCATTAAGCAGATATTCATGGCACATTTGGAAATGCTGGATGATCCAGACCTCCTCCAAAGTGTACAACGCGGTTTAAAGCAAGGGTTGTCTGCTGCAGCAGCTTGGCATGATCATATTGAAGTGGCTGCTACCGCACAGGCTGCACTTAGCGATCGTTTACTGGCAGAGCGTGCGGCTGATTTAAGGGATATTGGTGAGCGTGTTTTGGCTGCTTTGTGCGGTGTGGCCGATGTCACAGAACCCGAGCAACCTTATATCTTAATTATGCATGATGTTGGCCCGAGTGATGTAGCGCGTCTGAATAAAGATCGTGTTGCAGGCATTTTGACCGCGGTTGGTGGAGCGAGTGCCCATAGTGCTATTGTGGCACGTGCTCTGGCTATTCCAGCAGTCGTAGGTGCGGGTGTAGCTGTTTTAAATATTGAGAACCATGCCACAGTGCTAATTAATGGGGATAGTGGTGAGTATGTGGTCTCACCCGAGCAAAATCAGATTGATCATGCCATTGCAGAGCGCCAACGCCAGCGTGAGTTGCGAGAACAAGCGGAACAGCATTGTTTAGAACCTGCCATCACACTGGATCAACATCAAGTTGAAATCGCAGCCAATATTGGCAAAGTGGGCGCTACGATACAGGCTGTGGCCGATGGGGCAGAAGCAATTGGTTTGCTACGCACAGAATTGGTCTTTATGTCACACAGCAGTGCGCCTGATGAGGCTACACAGGAAGCCGATTATCGGGTGGTGTTAGATGCTTTGGCGGATCGTCCATTAGTGGTACGTACACTTGATGTGGGCGGGGACAAACCTTTGCCGTATTTGCCTATTGAAAAGGAAGAAAATCCATTCTTGGGCTTACGTGGTATTCGTCTGACTTTACGTAAGCCAGAGTTGTTACGTCAGCAATTGGTTGCTTTACTTAAAGCAGCAGATAATCGCCCATTAAGAATTATGTTTCCGATGATTGGGCGGGTTGAAGAATGGCGAGCGGCAAAAGCAATTTTGGATGAGGTTCGCATACAGCATCCATGTGAAAACTTACAAGTCGGTATTATGATTGAGGTTCCTGCGGCAGCATTGTTGGCTCCAATTCTTGCTCAAGAAGTTGATTTTTTTAGTATTGGAACCAATGACTTGACTCAATATACTCTGGCGATTGACCGTGGTCATCCACTGTTGTCTGCTGAAGCTGATGGTTTACATCCGAGTATTTTGTTATTGATTGATCAAACTGTTCGGGCAGCACATCAGCATGGTAAATGGGTGGGCATTTGTGGTGAATTGGCTGCTGATCCAAAAGCTGTGCCTGTATTGATAGGCTTGGGCGTGGATGAGTTGAGTATGTCGAGTACCAGTATTCCATTGGTGAAGGCGCAAATTCGTGGTTTGAACTATATAAATTGCCAACAGGTCGCTCAGCAAGCCTTAAGTTGTGACAGTGCAACTGCCGTACGTGCATTGGTGGAGTAATTACGAATGGCTAAGATATTAAGCATTACTCTGAATCCTGCAATTGACCTCACCGTGCAATTGGATCAACTAAAAGTTGGCGAGGTCAATCGTCAGTTAACGGCCCAAAGCCATGCAGCAGGTAAAGGCTTAAACGTGGCACAGGTCCTTAAGGATTTGGGACATGAACTGATTGTGAGTGGCTTTTTGGGGCAAGACAACCGTCAAATTTTTGACCATCATATCCAGCAAGAGCAATTTGATAACCAATTTATTTATGTTGCAGGTGAAACACGACAAAACATTAAAGTTGCAGAAGCTTCTGGTCAGATGACTGACATCAATGGCAAGGGCTTTTTTGTAGATACCTCAGCAAAACAACAACTATGTGAACGTTTATCTCAACTGATTTTAGAAGTTGATGTGATTGTGATTGCTGGCAGTTTGCCACAAGGGTTTTCTGCAGAAGAGCTTTCGACACTGATTCTATGGTTACAGTCTGCTGGTAAAAAAGTCGCAGTAGATACCAGTGGTGTTGCGTTGAAAGCAGCAATTGCTGCCCATCCTTGGTTGATTAAGCCTAATACAGATGAGTTGACGGAAACCTACCATTTGCCAGCAGAAACGTTTGCAGAACAGCAGCATCTTTTTGCCAGTTTAAATAGTCAGATCGAACATATTGTGGTCTCGATGGGTGAAAACGGAGTGAACTGGCTTCACCGCACGCAACCCCTGCATGCTACTGCACCGAAAGTCACCGTCCAAAGTACGGTGGGTGCGGGAGATTCCTTGCTGGCAGGTATGATTCATGGCTTGTTGAGTTCAACTTCCCCAGAAGAAACATTGAAAACAGCAACCGCAATTGCGAGCAACGCTGTGACCCAAATTGGGTTTGCCCTTCCAGACTTTGCTGTTATTGAAGATTTGAAATCGCAAATCTCAGTCCAATCATTGAGTTAATACGATGCAAGAGATAAAACATATTTTATTTGTGCCACATAGTCCCGAGCAGCCGATTAATGCAGTGATTTTGGCCAAAAAACTCTCCAAAGCAGCGACAGCACTTGGTATTTCCAATGATGTGGCGACATCAGTCGAGCATCTCGATTTATCAAATGTTATTGATACAGTTGTTTTTGTTGGACAGAAGTCGGTAGATGCGGATCAACTGCGTGACAAGGTTGTGAAAGTCATTGGTTTGAATAACGCACAACACGATGCGATCATGCTTTTGCAACAAGTTCTTGAGCATTCAGATGCTTTAGATGAAACTACTGCAGCCAATGTAGGGATTACACGGTTTGTCGCCATTACAGCATGTCCAACTGGTGTTGCGCATACGTTTATGGCGGCCGAAGCCTTACAACAGGGTGCAGTAAAGCACGGTTATCAGATTGATGTTGAAACCCAAGGATCGGTTGGGGCTAAAAATATTTTATCGGCAGAAAGTATTGCCAAAGCAGATGTGGTGATCTTAGCAACGGATATTGAGGTCAATACAGATCGCTTTGTAGGCAAACGTGTATATCGCTGCAGTACAGGATTTGCCCTTAAGCAAACGGATAAGACTTTTGCAAATGCAATTGCTGAGGCCAAAGTGCTTGAAACGGGTAAGCAAACAGCCACTAAGACAGAAAATGAAAACAAAGAAAAAACTGGAATTTATAAACACCTTTTAACAGGGGTATCTTTCATGCTGCCGATGGTGGTGGCGGGCGGTTTGATCATTGCCATCTCGTTTATGTTTGGCCTCAATCCTGTTGAAGGAAGCTTTGCCGCATCCTTAAAGCAAATAGGTGCTGCAGCATTTACTCTTATGGTACCTATGCTGGCAGGTTACATTGCTTATTCTATTGCGGATCGTCCGGGTTTAACTCCAGGTTTGATTGGCGGTTTACTTGCCACACAATTAGAGGCAGGCTTTCTCGGTGGATTAGTTGCAGGTTTTATTGCAGGTTATATTGCGTTATTTTTATCGAAGCAGCTTAAACTCCCAAGTAGCTTAGAAGCATTAAAACCAATATTGATTATTCCACTATTGGCCAGTTTAGCTGTTGGTTTAATCATGATTTATGTGGTTGGACAGCCTGTTGCACAATTGTTTGAATTACTCACACACTTCCTTGCCAATATGGGGACGACCAATGCCATGATCATGGGGATTATCCTTGGGAGTATGATGTGTATTGATGTTGGAGGGCCAATAAATAAAGCGGCTTATGCCTTTACGGTGGGCTTACTTACGTCACAAACATACGGACCGATGGCGATTACCATGGCTGCGGGTATGGTACCGCCATTGGGTATGGCAATTGCAACTTTTCTGGCAAAGTATAAATTTACCAAACCTGAGCAAGATGCAGGGAAGGCTGCTGTAGTTCTGGGCCTATGTTTCATTTCGGAAGGTGCTATTCCGTTTGCTGCCAAAGACCCGATTCGAGTGCTTCCATGCGCGATCGCAGGTGGTGCTGTAACTGGGGCTTTGGTTGCATTATTTAAATGTGAACTAGTCACTCCGCATGGCGGTGTAATGGTGCTGATCATTCCGAATGCGATGAATTATCCATTAAAATATTTATTGGCGATTGCGATTGGAAGTGTGGTGACTGGTGTAGCTTATGCCGTGATAAAACAACGGTTAGAATAAGCCCTTCATAGAAGCTTTGTGAAAGCTATTTAGTGCAATAAATGAATATTATGCTCAATCCAATTTGGATCAGTTGGAGAGTCTCTGCTTGAATTTGTCCAGGTAGTAGGTCATGAGCGATATTGCTGAACCGGATTGCAACCTTACAAATCGAGCCAATAATTTCATCAACTTCTTGGACACAAAGTTCCGCTTCCTGAGTACCAAGTTTCACAAGAGCTTGTCGAGGAATATTCAGTGCCTCACCCATGATATCCATTTGATGTGCAGGAAAGTTCTAAACCTCTACTGATCGCTTCTGCACTGTATTCAAAGGCGATTAATGGCCGACCTGTGATTGCGGTTGAGGAGACCAATGTACCCCAAAGCCAATATTCACCCCATCCATTGTAGTAAACATTAAGTTTTTGAGCATGGATTTATTTCCTTTTGATACGTTGGCGAGCACTACTGTTCTGAAATGACAGCTTTGTCCGTTATAATTGTATAAACATTTTTGGTTTCTGGTAATTATGTCCTCATTGATCAATTTTCTATCTCGCTTTAGTACTGCAACTCTTCAGCGCAGTCTGAGCTATGCTAAACACATTGATAGGGAAACGATTGAATTCTTTGAGGACAAAGACGGGGTTACGATGTATGCCCAAATTGAAGGGACAGATTATTACGATACTGCAATTACCTATAATCCCCAAAAAGACCGTTTAATCGATGACGATTGCACTTGTCCGGTTGGATATAACTGTAAACATGCTGCTGCTTTAGCGCGGTTATTCTTTCAAGAATATCGTCAGGAATTTCAGCAGCGTTATGCTGACTCTCAATCCCCGCAGGGAATCGCAAAACGCCAACGGGGGGATGATCAGGCGCAGCGCTGGTTGAATGATTTTAAACGGTATTTACAACAGACTGAACCAGAGCAATCTGTCAAAACAAACAATTATTTAATTTACCTGCTAGATCAGTCTGTCAGCTTAAAGAAATTGACAGTTGATGTTCAGAAGGCCAGACGCAATAAAAATGGCTCAATTGCGGGGGAAAGTTATTATACCCAATATGAAAATATCACCAGAAAGCATCTGACTTTACCTGAACAAAAACGACAATTATTTAACCAGATTTATTATTATGCCAAAATAAACAGTGACGAACGCTTTTATCAAAGCAATCTCGATATCTCCAGCATTTTATTGGAGCATTTCAAATCTTTTATTCAAAGTGGCGATGTGTACTGGCAAAAAAAGAGCCATACTGCACTTCAATGGTCAGAACAAGGCTACAACATCGAATTTAGATGGGAACAAGGGGCTAAACAACAGACAGAGCATTTAAACATTGAATTGGTCAATGGTGATATTCGACTCGATTTGAAATTAAATCCACATATTCAGATTCTCGCGAGCCAGCCACCGTGTTATGTGGATATTCAACAGAACACGGTGGGCCAGTTATATGGTGAATATACGGCAAATCTTCTGTACCATTTTTTACAGATGCCTGATCTTCCATCTATGCTCTTGCCAGAGTTTGAGAAACTGACTCATCAATATTCAGACGTGAAAAATCTACCTCAGCCCGAGTCTATTCAGCATATTGATGTCCTTGAGGGAAGTCCCCAGCCAATTTTACGCTTCGGTGTTTTAGATAAATTTGATTGGAAATGGGAAGAGTCTGTTTGTGCCGAAATTGAATTCTCCTATGTAGGCGGACGAATAAAAGCAGGTACATCAGGTGACAGTTTTATTGGTGAGCAGCATGGCAAAATGGTGCGACAGCTTCGGAACTTAGTTCAGGAACAACAGTCAATCCAGCGTTTACAGCTATTGGTCGAATCACTGAAGTGGGTGAAAGATCTTAATTATTACCAGCAATTAAAACTGGATAAACAACGTCTTGATTCTATGGTTTTTGCGTTCTATGGAGACTGGATCAAACAGCTGATGCCCATCAATCAAATTGAATTGATTGGATGGCAGATAGAGCATCTGGAACACAGCCCATTTAAGCTGCAATATGTTGAAAATTTAAATATTTCCATCACTGAATCTGAAAGCCAACAAGACTGGTTCAATATCGGGGCGACCGTTCAGGACAGTGCAGGCAATAGCTATGATTTACTCGATGCACTTGTGGCTTTGGTGAAAGAACAGCCTGATTTACTTGATCCACGGATTTTTGGTCATCTGAATGACAGTCACATTTTCACCCTGAAAACTGCAGCGGATCAACCAGATTTGGCTTTATCCGCAAAGGACATTAAGCCGGTATTGTTGCATCTGCAGAGCATTTTACAGCAAGAAGAGCGTAGCATAGATCGCTATGATGCGAGTCAACTATTAGAATTACAACATCATCTGGGGATGGTGTGGCAGGTCAGTAATCGCCTGCAGCAATTTGCGCAGAAATTCAAACAAGGCTATCAGCAACAACTGCCGACACCACAAGGTTTTCAGGGGGAATTACGTCCATACCAGCAGCAGGGCCTAGGCTGGTTACAGTTTTTAAGGGAAACCCAGCATGGCGGGATTCTGGCGGATGATATGGGTTTGGGTAAAACAGCACAAACTTTAGCCCACTTACTCATGGAAAAGCAGGCTGGTCATTTGCAGGACAGACCCGCCTTAATTGTTGCACCCACATCGCTGATGCATAACTGGTTCAAAGAAGCGGAAAAATTTACCCCTGAGCTCAAGGTACTGCTGCTACAAGGCCCCGACCGCCATCAGTATTTTGAGCAGATTTCACACTATGATATTGTGTTAACCACCTACCCGCTCTTGGCGAGAGATGAAGAGCAACTGAAGCAATATGAATATCATCAACTCATTCTGGATGAAGCGCAGAATATTAAAAATCCGCGTGCCAAAGCTGCACAGGTAGTACGGCAATTAACAGCGCGACATCGTCTATGTCTAACTGGTACACCTATGGAAAATCATTTGGGTGAGCTGTGGGCACTATTTTATTTTCTAATGCCAGGATTTTTATATTCACAAGAAATCTTTAATAAAAAGTACCGCTATCCTATTGAAAAACGCGGTGATCAGCAGTTAAGGCAAAAGTTGGTAAACCGCATTAAACCCTTTATTTTACGTCGCTTGAAAACTGACGTTGCCAAGGAATTGCCTGAAAAAACCACGATTGAAGTCAATATTGACATGAATGAGCAGCAATCCAAGCTATACGAGGCTGTTCGCGCCACGATGCAGGCAAATATTCAGAAAATTGTGGCAGAAAAAGGCTTTAAGCGTAGTCAAATCCAAATTTTAGATGCCTTGCTGAAGCTGCGTCAGGTCTGTTGTCATCCTAGCTTGCTGAAACTGGATTCAGTTAAAACCGGGCAGGCGTATTCTGCCAAACTTGAACAGTTGATGGATATGGTTGTTCCAATGGTGGAAGAGGGACGAAAAATTCTTATTTTCTCTCAGTTTACCTCAATGTTGGAACTGATTGAACAACAGCTCCATCACGCAGAAATTGGCTATGTGAAGCTGACTGGAAAGACCAAAAAGCGAGATGAAGTCATTACAGCATTTCAGTCTGGACAAGTGCCGGTATTTTTAATCAGTCTGAAAGCAGGAGGGGTTGGTCTGAATCTAACTGCCGCAGATACGGTCATTCACTATGATCCATGGTGGAACCCTGCTGCTGAAGATCAAGCTTCAGATCGTGCATGGCGGATTGGACAGGACAAGCCGGTATTTGTGTATAAGCTGATTACCAATAAAAGCATAGAAGAAAAAATTATTGCCTTGCAGCAGAATAAAGCAGAACTGGCACAGTCTATTCTAAGCACAGATCATGAGGGAGAAGTGAAACTGACGGAAAATGATGTGATGAAATTGTTTGAGAAATTTTAGCTTGGTTACAGGTTTCCTCTAATCATCTGTAAGTATCTGAAAGTCTGGATGCAATTTTTTCCAATGTTCTCTTAATTTTTCTTTATGAACAGAAAACATAGGTAAGTCTAGTAATAGCACTTGCCATACTGACCGTGCTTTGTCCATGATCGCGTGAAGTTGTTTTTCAATAACACGCCATGGAACACCGACTTTTTCAGCCCATTGTTCAAAGTGTTTCATCTCAGCTAAATACCAATCTTTATTTTTGGCAAGATTCAATGCGAAATGAAGCTCATTTTCAATATATACACTAGTCATCAATATATCGTATGCGGGAGATAATCTTGGTGTTCTTTTGTCCTGATAAATCATACTCCAGTTTTTTAAGTGTGCATCTCCATTGGCGAGCAAAATGTTGACAAGTAAGTGGCTGGCAACTTGCTGAATATCAAGAATTTTGTTATATGAAAATTGATAAATGATCTTTCCTATCTGCTCATAATTTGTGGTGCTGTATTTCTGCTGTGGATATGCACCGAAGATCTGAGCAAAGTCTTCGATGTGAATAAGCTCTGTAGTATCAGCAGTACTCTGTCTATCAAATCTTTTGATTGCAAAAGCATATTGCTCTTGGGGTAAATTTAATGGTGGAAGGTTTTGTAAGAGTGCCATATCCACCAAGCGAATCTCAGAGACATCTATTCCGACCATTTTGGCAAGGCTCATCATAGGATATTCATTTAGCGGAACAAAAGCATGTCTGGAAGAAGGAGTTTTGACAATCCAGTCCCCGTGTAGAGACGATTCCGTTGCCTGGACTAGTGTAAAACGCCCATCTTTGGCTTTCATGGAAAACTTCATTTGGACGCCGGCCAAGGAAAACTTATTATCTGTTCGGATCTCCTGTTTTAAGATCTGATCTGGATTAGAGATCTGCAGTTTGAATTTTATTTCATCTGGAATTTCTTCTGGATCTAATGGAGTCGCAATGAGTGCTCCAGGTAAATCATGACCTAAAGCTGCCAATAACTGAAATTCATTGTCTATATGTACTTTGAGGCTTTGTGCAATCAGTTCGCGTAATGCACCTTCTGGTAGCAAGTTTGATAGCAAGGGATGTAAACGCTGATGTGTAACATAGGTCTTTTCTAAAATCCTATCCACTTGAGGATACAAGGGGGAAGTCAGCAGGCTCAAGGTCGGGCGTTGCTGATCAGAGCGGAAGGAATCTGTAAAAACCAGAATATTTTTTCCGCTCTGAAATCCTGCCAAGTATCCAACGATACCGTGATGTAATGTTAATTTCAGGACGGCAACAGTATTCATGGTTCCTCTCCTCCGAGAAGACCCTTCCATGGGTTAGTCATTAAGTCATCCTGATCTTCAATAGTGACTTTAATTTCATCATTCAATAATTGTCTGATCAAATGAACCTTATCATCAGGAATGAGCATCAGTTGAGCATTTAATCCTGCCGCTATAATTTCTAAGGTCTCTAATCGAGGGTTGCCCTGACTTTCCAGTTTTTGGTACTGCTGTCTTGAAATGCCTGTACGGGATTGCATATCAACTTGCTTTAAGCCCAATTGGGTTCGTCTTTTTTTGATTTGCTGAAGTAAAGACTTATTCATTGTAGATACATTTATTGCTTTTAGGTCCTGTAAGAAACATATTAGTTTCTTTTTTTTGAAAAGCAATTTATGACTTTATCATTTCGATCTGTAAAAGCCCTAGCTACGTAGTGATCTGAAATCACTCTGAAAATACAGTTAAAATACGCGGTTCAATTTACCTTAATCTCCTTACGTAATTGGCAGCCAGATCTGAACTGTTGGCAACTCTCTGGCAAAATTTCCTGGCAGCTCTGCATTTAACTACCTAGCGCAATCTGATAATAAATAATAACAAACCCGCCGTGCAGTTAGCATACAGTAAGTAAAGGAATGGTTGACTGTGATCATAAAAATAGCATATCAAGCCGGAGGGAAACTAGACGGCTAAGTATAGTAATATCAATAGTTTTAATACTTTAGAAACATTAACCGTCGGTTCAGAACACTATCAGATTTTCAACCTGTCTAAATTGCAAGTGCAGTTAGGTGACCTGTCCCAACTACCAAAATCTTTAAAAGTCTTGCTGGAAAATTTACTACGTTTTGAAGATCAGCTCACGGTGAAAACCGAGCATATTCATGCCTTGGCAGGATGGCTTAACGATCGAACTTCAGAACAGGAAATCCAGTATCGTCCGGCACGGGTCCTGATGCAGGATTTTACCGGTGTTCCTGCAGTGGTTGATCTTGCTGCAATGCGTGCAGCAGTGGCCAAAGCCGGTGGTGATCCGGAAAAAATTAATCCGTTGTCACCGGTGGATTTAGTCATCGATCACTGGGTGATGGTCGATTACTTTGCTAGCCCGCAAGCTTTTGACTAGAATATCGCCATTGAGATGCAACGCAATGGCGAGCGCTACCAGTTTCTACGTTGGGGGCAGGCGGCGCTCAATCAGTTTCGCGTGGTGCCGCCAGGAACCGGAATTTGCCATCAGGTCAATCTGGAATATCTGGCACAAGTGGTCTGGAGCAATGAGGTCGATGGGCAGGGCTTTGCCTTTTCTGATACCTTATTCGGTACCGATTCACAATTTATTCATCATATTCTGAAAATATTTCTTCAATTTCATCCCACTGCGGCAATTTATGCTTTTTTTTATTCACTTCGAATTGTAAACCAACACCATCAAGCACACGTTCAAATATGTCAAATGAACCTGTAAAATGGCCATTTTCCATCTCTGAAATTGTTGTTTTATTGACTTGAGTTTTTTCTGCAAGGCTTTTCTGTGTATAGCCTAACCCTTTTCTTGCCAAACGTATTTCTTTACCTATTTCACCTCGTGTAGCCATTTTTTTCTCCCGAAATTTGTTAGCCATATAGCAAACTTTTAACTAATTATGGTTAATATTCGCTATATAGCAAACTTTTATAATGATTCTTGAATAGCTAAATTGAACTTATAAGATTCAATTTAGCCTCAAATTAGGTTAATAGAATCCATATATGTATGGTAGTTCTCAATAATGAGGCAGTTGTATACCTCTTGAGAAGAGAAACTTCTTATACCTTGAATTTGAATTATTAGACAAAATTATGACTTTTAATTTTCTGTGTAATGAAGCTTTATATATTCTTAATATTTACCCTGAAGCCGAAGTCCTTCGACTACGTTTAATACAGTAGCTAATCCCTGAGTAGTCTGAATCTGTTTTATCGGAATGCCTTTGGTTAGCTTATTTGGTGACTTCATAAAATGCTGCATCCATTTAGCCTCTCCACCTGTTAGAGCATCTAGTGATATCGCAATACGAATTAAAATAATTGCGAGTTCTCCTTGACTTGAATCGGGATCTAACTGAAGCGAATTTAAAGTTTCCACTGAATCTAAATTGATAACGATAGCAAGCTGGTCCAGTGTCAAACCAAGTTGTTTTGCAGATGATAAAACAGCTTTAGTTAATACCTTTTTTTGTTTTGCAATTTTTTCTGACGTTTTATGCATGACTGATCTCAGTTTCAGACGTTGCTGATACCTAGAGTTTATACTATTTGATTATCGTTTCTCAGACATCCAATTTTTACTGAAGATATATTAAATTTGGCTTTAGATAAGGAAGCAACGGTTAAATTATTTAACAGCATGTGGTTATTTTTAGACCTTCAGCTTTAAGTTCAAGAGATCGAGGTCTGCCGATACATGCTAGATGTAAGCAAAATTTAAATGCGGCCAGTGCTTTGGCATCTTTTGTCGAGTAAAGCTGGAGACGAACATAATCTTCTTGAGTCGTAGGATGCTCTGTTGTGCTCGATTTAGCCAGCTTCAGTAATAAAGGTTGTTTCTTTTTATCTAGCAATTGTACCAAGTCTTGTCCAAGCAAATGCCAAAATTGATGGGGAAACAGGTCTTTTACCTTGCAATAAAATGATTCCAATTGATCAATTTTATTCCAGCGATAATGAATGCCGGTATGCGAAACTGTAACACGACTTAAAAATGTCTCAAGCACCGCTTTTATTTGATCTGGCTTTTTTTCAAAGATATTTTGAATATTTTCAAAGAAATAGTTCCTTGCTTTGCGCTCTTCAACGGTATCTATCATCGAGGGTTTCAAAGGTTTATCCAGATGATTTGTGTTGTTGAGATCAAATAACCTTGGGTTGTTTTTTTGAGACTTGAGTTGGCCCAGTTGTTTGGCATTTTCATACCAGTAGTTAACCAGTTCGACAGGTAAACTCATTTCTTGTGATACCCGATCTGGTTCATGATGAATTTCCAGTAAATTTAGGCACTTAAAAAACCATGCAAATGAAACTTTGGATTCTTTTGTTCCCGCGAAATATTTAAAAAAATCATGATGCTTTGAGTTAAATGAAACCTCATCTAGAATGTCTTCTACGTTACTTTTTAACCAGTCAGTTTGATCGTTGAGTAACTGCTGACTTAAATGACCAGCATGCTTTTCGAAATTGAATGGAGCAGAATCTTTTACTGTGTTTAAAAATTTGAAAGAAGGTAGGTAGCCCATCATCTTTTTTGCCAGTTGAGTATCGATGTCTGGGTGATATTTCAGTATTTTATGCCCAGCAATCAGGTAGCTTAGATGAATATAACTTTTAAAAGTTTCTGTAGGGTCAATGTGACCCAGTAAATGGGCAATCATAAACCAATGATTTTGACCATGTGTATGACGGAGTAACTCTGTCCGAATGGACTGATATTGTTCTTCAGTATAATCCGTCAGATTCTTGACTAGGGGAGCGTAATCGCAGTTGAGCAGAACGGATAAGTGATTGGCAGCCGTGTGTCGAAATGAGTGAAAAGAATAATCATGAGTTTTAAAAAGCTCGTTCATAATCATTCTAAAAGGTGTTGTCACCGTATGTTTGTTCAGCTTGCTATTTTCATTCCAATTACGGAATAAGTATAAGTTTTGCTGATTGAGTAAACGTTGCTCGACTACATGATTATGAAATAGTTGATATTCATCGGTTTTTAATAAGCAATACACAGGAACTTTGCGTTCAGCACTATCTGTTTTAAGTTGATGTAAGTTTCCTTTCTTTTTTGAGCCGTAGGGCTGAATCCATACTGATAGACAGCTCAAGCCCTCAATATCCCGCACACGTAAGCCTAGAATTTCATTAATACGCATACCGGTACGGTAAGCTAAGATATAGATGATTTTTAATGTCTTATAAGTGTTTTCTTGACTATTAGCACCTGAAAATAAGGTATCTAATTTGTTCATGAAAGCTTGATAAGTCAAAGGGCCAATAATACGGGCTCTAGGCCTATTTTGTATGGCGAGTGATTCTAATTCGAGAGATTCAGCTTCGAAAACTGTTCGTTGAAAGCTATGGAAGCGCTTCAACATCCTGCTGGTTTGACCTCTGGATTTTTTAAATTCAGGTTGGCCTGCTTCATCTGCGAGACGGGTGTTCGTAATAATTTGTGTGTAGATATTTGCCAGATTCGTATTCAGATCATCTTCGCTATCTAGATATTGTAAAGAATGTGTTAGCCAAGGCTCGGCAATCCGGGAGTAATAAGTGTAAATCGAACTATCTGCTAATGGTCTATTCTGCTGAAACGATTTTTGAAATTGGTTAGCGCAAAAATTAAAATTTTCAGCCAGTTGCTGAATCTGTTCTAATTCTGGTTTATAAAGGCTGATGAGCCATAAGGCGACACGTTTACTATACTCATTAAATTTATTAGTATTTTCAATGCAATATTTAATGATTAATGCATCGACGCTTTGATCAGTTTGTGGTGTACGAATCAGTTGTAAAAGGTCTTTGTGAATCTTTATAACATCATCCAAGGCTTGCTGAATGTCATCATTAGAGTAGGATTGACCCACAATAGATGGTGATTTTTCTACATCTGAATCAGTAAGAGTGTCCTGCTGATATTTAAATTTTGGATGAAGAAATCTTTCAAATTCTATTTCTGATAAGCCACAGGTTGCAGTATTTTCTATAAGACATTGTGAGAGAGCAGGATCAATGTCAACTTTCGGGAGTTGCATCCAGTTAAAGTTGGCGTAGTCGCGTAATAATTTATAAGTTTTAAGATTAAATGGTAACTTAATCTTATTAAAAATAAGCTGTAGATAATCTTCTACATTCTGGTTTACTGTACGAATATTTCTGCTATTAAAATGAATTAACCATAAGCGGGTGATTTGATCAGGAATAAAATTACGCGATTTACGAATGGTTTTTTCATCAATAAATAGATCTCCATAAGAGGGAGAGAGCGGTTCTAAAAATATAATGTTCAGATCTTCGATCTTTCTGATTTTTGCCGGATCTTTTAAGTGTTCAAGCAAAGCTTCTAAAGACGCTTTTTGATTTAAGCCGGAATAAAGCATGGCAGAAATAACAATATTTCCAATGATTTCATCATCAGAAAATGTCTTGCTATCTTTTGCTAGAATCCAGTAGTCCCAAAGCTTATCAAGAACTTCATCAACCTGCTGTCCCTTCTCGATCCAGTCCATGGTAAAAACCGGCTGATCACGCTGCATCTCAAATGTCAGATTTGGTAGGGGCAGGGGCTCGCTCCTATTTAGATTGATTTTTTTAATATACGATCGAAAAAATTCATGCGCATATTTTTTCCAGGCCAAGCTTGAAGCTTTACGTTTAATAAACTCATAAATTGCTGGATAGAAGGATTCAAGATGTTCTTTTTGTTCTAGTTCTATTTCTTGGAAATATTGAATTAATTCCTTTTCTACATCCGATCGAGGAGATTTCTCTTTCTCAAGACGAATTTGTTTTCTACGATTTTCTGCATATAGTGGTCGAGCTTGCTTAGTTCGTTTATTGGATGAGGACATCGAGTTCAATACCGGTAATATTAAAATAATCTTTTATTTGTTCAAGAACATGAGCAATGCTTGAATATTGTGAAATAGATAAGCTGGAATAAGGATGCGCAGCTTCTTGCTGCATCGGCTCATGACCGAATAAAGCTAAAATTTCAATTTCGCTAATTTTATGGCTGAGAAACGCACGGGCTGTATGCCGGTGCCAGTTTTCATGTTCCAAACCTAACTCTGGATGAAAGTCTTCTACAGTCGAAGGTCTCAAAGGTTGCCATTGACCATCCTGAAAGATATTTAACAGTGGGAGCTTGCTCTCTAGAATCTGCTGAATATTATTTGAAATTTCTGGCTGAATAGGAGTAATTTGAGTTTTAAAATAATGTAGAAAATCTATGAATTTCAGGAGTTCTTGTACAACAAAATGACACAGTGGAATCAAACGTCCATAGCCTTGACGCCCACCCACCTCTTTATCAGAAACCATCAAAATTTTTCTTTTCAGGTTAAAGCTTTTTAAAAAACCAGGAAACTCAGCGACGGGTCGCGCAGCAGTAAAAAGCAATAAAAAATGCCACATCCAGATATTGTAGTGATTAAAAATTGCTATCCAGTCATCTTCTTTTTGTGAAATTATTCTGAATTTGAGAGTGGCAAAGATATTTTGAATCACATTTGAAGTAGGTGCTTTGCGGCTTCCAAAGTTTTTTTCTGCAGCATATTCAATATTCTGGTATTCATCGGATAGCGACTCACACAGCTCTTTTAAAATTAAGACATATTCAGTCTGTAAAGTCAGGATATTTTGATGACAATAAGAAGTAGAAGAAGACTTATTGGCATCAATACCAGTGAGAAGGTCAGCAAGCTGTTTATTTCCAGTGCGTTGCAAAATAGTCTGATGTAAAAGAGAGCCAATTCTTATTAGTGATAATTTTGGAATATAAAATTTGGCTCTCAGCTGTTTCAAATGTTGCTGAAGGTCCTCTTCCTTAACGGGGTCACCGTCTCGCAGAGATTCAATAAATGAATTCGGGATCGGGATGTCCAGATGAACTGTTTGGTTGAGCAAGCCCTCTGGATAAGCAAAATCCTTATTTTCAAAAATTGAAAATTTACTTCTCAGATAATATTGTCCATTGCTTTGCTTGATCTGTTGGCGAGCATTTAAATTTTTAGCACGTTTACTTTGTAGACGGAGCCACTCCTGGATTTTATTTCCTGTCAGAAATGACAGCATCAGGATCAAGGATGCCTTCTTTTTTTTGATTTCTTTATCCTTGTCTTTAGAGTCTTCTTTAACCTCAACAATGTAATTTTTATATAGTTCAGTAATTAGGGCACTTATGCTTGTGGTATTAGGAAAGAGGCTGCTGTATGGCAGCAAATGTTCTTTCCGTTGAATATGTTTGGCAACCAGAGGCAGCACATAGCTTTGGCCGGATTCTGAATATGCAGCAAGGGGGGTAACGATGGTTGGGTCTACAAGTATTTGACGTGTATCTTGGTCATCTAATTGTTCTTCTATATTAAGAGCTTTAGACTTTTGACCTTTTTTAATTTCTGAACTTTCTACAATCAGCTGATCTTCATCTAAAAAATCATGTTGAAGTTGAGTCTCGATGCTCGCTTTGGCAATTTTGGCCTTATTGTTTAAAATATAAGTAAATGTAATGCGTAGATTATTCAGTAGATTTTTTTCAAAATCATTGGATGGATCTGTATTGAAATTACTTAAATATTGAACAAATTCAGTTAACGAAAGCGTAGGATCTTTAAGATGCTTTTCCCAAAGGATCATGTATTCGCGTGTATTTTGATATTCTTTATCGGGATTCAGAACCCTATTGGCCACACGGAAGCGTTGAAATAAGCGTTTTACAGTATTGAAATGTTCAGTGTAGTCTTCTTTAAAAAGCTCAGGTTTAATGTCTGGAAGGGCAATTAAATAGATTGCTGCTTTTAAGACCAGGATATTCCAGATTAAAGCGTTTTCTTCCGACTCTGCTAATTGTGCAATTGAGTTCACATACCAAGTAACTGGTGTTGCGCTAACAGTATGTTTTCGAGAGGAGACCAATGCAGCTGGTCTAGCAACAACAGAATTGGTTTCTAGATCAAAATCTAATAGATCGAGATTCAGTCCTTCCAGACATTGATCAGTTGGGTGCGAAGTCAGTAAATCAGCAACATATTGAATATGTTCGGTACGTTGGAGCTGCTCATCACCAAAGAGTTTTTCCAATGTCTGTTTTAATGATACCCCTGGAATATCAGCAATATTTTGATGGGTTGGGTTGGATTCTGACATTATGCTTTCCATAGCTGATCTGGCGTGAGAACGAAGTCCGCATTATTTAAAAGCTGTTGTACAACTTCACTAGTTTGTTCTAGTTGATCAAGCACACTTTGTCTTTTTCGGTTTATAA
The DNA here is from genome assembly GCF_002339435.1 of Acinetobacter sp. UBA2581. NCBI lineage: Bacteria > Pseudomonadati > Pseudomonadota > Gammaproteobacteria > Moraxellales > Moraxellaceae > Acinetobacter > Acinetobacter sp. UBA2581. The sequence continues at coordinate 21,281 of NZ_DDLD01000067.1, forward strand.
CTTTATTGCGATAATTCAGCTGATATCGTGTGTATGAGAGTCGTTTTGCTAGCAGGTCTAAGCTCATAGTACGGTGAGGTTTGAAAGAATTTTCTTTGTTTAACTTGTAAATAGCCTCGGCAGAAATGTATTCATTTATTAAGTTATGTAACCTTTTGGGATTTAATCGATTAAGATCATAATAAGTAGATGATAGAAATTTTAGAAATTCGGAACTAGCCACATTTTTTAATAGTTCGATTTTTTTGTTATCTTTGGGAAGAGAATGGATAATTAGATTAATTTCTTTGGGTGCATTCTGAGTCCAGTATAGGAACCATTGGATATTACTGGCGATGGTATAACCGGATAGATTAGTATCTTTCCAGACGTGAATTTCGGGACGTGGATTCAAGATACCTAGATCTGTTTTTAAAGCTTTGAAAGCCTCTTGATAGCAAAGATAAATTCCAGAAAAATCAGGGTGTATACTGATTTGGATTTTATTAAAATTTTTGCACAACAATTTTTTAGGTGCGCCAAATTTTTCATTGAAATCAAAAGCCGTTTGTATATTTACTTGGTGATTATATAAAAAAATCAAGTAAATATTCGTATATTCGTTAACAGTCAGACAATGGCTAAAAATTCCATATATTGTGCATCTAAATTTCAAAAACCACTAGACCTCTTGCGAAAGTA
>NZ_DDLD01000068.1:0-29709 GCF_002339435.1 Acinetobacter sp. UBA2581
TTGTCGAGGTACGCCAACCAAACGTTTGAATTCAGAATCTGAAAAACGATTTAATTTCCGATATCTCATGAAATTTATATTGAGGTGGTTTTTACTTTCGCAAGAGGTCTAATTATTGTTTTAAATATTTGAATATTAATAACTATTCAAAAAATTATTTAGGCTTAAAATTAAAATATTTAGTTACAACATCTTGAAAATAATAAAAAACATAGACTTAGATTAAAAACCTTATATTTCGTCTATATTATCTTGTTCATTAAATCCGCAAATTCAATTAAATTAATTTAAATAAGGGTATTTGCCCTTTAAAACGAAAATTCTCACCCTTATCTATGATTTAACTAATGAAGGAGTTATCTCGTGAAAAAAGTGGTTAAAGCAAAAAACGTTCTCGCATTTAGACTTTGGTTAGAAAAATTGGGGTATTCGGTTCGCACCCTGGCAGACAATCGTGGTTTTAGTTTCAGTTTTAAAAAAGAATATGGTCTGGTGACCTGCGATCTTTCAGGTAATGCATTGGCCATGCAGCTGGGTGAGGAGTTTGAAGATCATCTGAAAGCTTAAATTTAATTAATCAATGCACTCATGATTTACCCTTTTATTTGAGTAAAATTCTATTATTCCTATAATCAGCCCATTTCGATGGGCTTTTTTTCGTTTATAAAATTTCAGGCAAAAAAAAACAAGGCATCAACCTTGTCTCTTTTGATGGTGGGGACGGAGAGACTCGAACTCTCACACCTCGCGGCGCTGGAACCTAAATCCAGTGCGTCTACCAATTTCGCCACGTCCCCATCAGGGTACCAACTTAGTGTTGGACTTTTTCAAACTTTGGCAGAGGATCAAGGATTCGAACCTTGACGAACGGTTTTGGAGACCGTCATGCTACCATTACACCAATCCTCTACTCGGCCATTTTACTCAATCTCTTAAGTAAATTGGTGGGGACGGAGAGACTCGAACTCTCACACCTCGCGGCGCTGGAACCTAAATCCAGTGCGTCTACCAATTTCGCCACGTCCCCGATGGCTGTGTATATTATAGAGATAGCAGGTCATTGACAAGTGATTTTACAAGCAATCACTGCCTATTCCGCTATAAATTAAACAGTTAATGCAATTTTTTTATTTTTTATAAGATTTAACAAGAAAACTCGGCCTTATGAGGTTTCTTTGCTACTGCTTTGAACTTAATCTCTAAGCTTGTCTAGCTCAGTCTCAGCAGATCAGATCTCTAGAACCTCACTTATCTTGATCAAGCATGTTGTTTAAACAATAAATTAATCCAATACAAAGAATAAAAAGCCGAGCCAATAAAAATGTCGCACTAAATTTCAGGCAAAAAAAAACAAGGCATTAACCTTGTTTCTTCATATATGGTGGGGATAGAGAGACTCGAACTCTCACGCCCAGAAGGCGCTGCGACCTGAACACAGTGCGTCTACCAATTCCGCCATATCCCCGTGGCTGTGTATATTATAGCGATCGCATCTGCTTGACAAGCGATTCTATAATCAACTCGGTGTTTTTATATCAAAAATTAATCAGTTAATTCTTTGATGATTAAATACTGACTTATTTTTAATAAAACCGCTTAATTTCATTTCTCCAATTTAAAAAATCAAGTTATTTGAAAGAGTGCTGAATATTAATTTTAATAGTGTTTAGATCAGCCAATTGATTGGATATTTTAAAGGACTTCCCTCTTCTCACCTTCACTGATACTTAGTTTGAGTATTTAAAATCTACTCATCGAAAGTAAGCGAATAATGAAAATGAGATTAAAAGATGGCTCAGCCTTAAATTCCAGGCAAAAAAAAAACAAGGCATCAACCTTGTCTCTTTTGATGGTGGGGACGGAGAGACTCGAACTCTCACACCTCGCGGCGCTGGAACCTAAATCCAGTGCGTCTACCAATTTCGCCACGTCCCCATCAGGGTACCAACTTAGTGTTGGACTTTTTCAAACTTTGGCAGAGGATCAAGGATTCGAACCTTGACGAACGGTTTTGGAGACCGTCATGCTACCATTACACCAATCCTCTACTCGGCCATTTTACTCAATCTCTTAAGTAAATTGGTGGGGACGGAGAGACTCGAACTCTCACACCTCGCGGCGCTGGAACCTAAATCCAGTGCGTCTACCAATTTCGCCACGTCCCCGATGGCTGTGTATACTATAGGGATCAATTTCACCTGACAAGCTCTTTTTAAGAAAAAACCACTCGTTTGATTAAATAAAAAACAATATATAATTTATTGTATTTTTCTCACGCAATTTCAGTAAGTAAGGCCTGTTTTACGGCTTTGAAATCAGACAATCTATCCTGTGAGTGCTTTCGAAGCATATTTTGTAGCAGACTTTGCAAAGCTTGATATTGTGCAGGGAGCTCAGGTTTAAAATGCTGACAATGCAATAATGCCCAATCTTGATAATCTGTCGCTTCTAAATGTTGCCCTGTAAGCCACTCATAAAAAATGATACCCAGCGCATAAACTTCGCTCTGTAGCGACTTGGCTTGCCCTTGGAACAATTCGGGCGCCATATAACGAGGCGTTGCGTTCATTGCTTGGCTGGTAGTGTTGAGGGGCTGCACCTGCTCAAAATCAATCAAACAAACCCGATTCTGATAAATGACAAAATGCTCTCGTTTGAGATCAGCATGCAGATACCCGAGTTCTTGTAAGCTTATCAACGTTTCTAATGCCCGTAGTATACGCTGACGGACTTCTTGAATTGAAAACAGCTTAGGGCATACCTCAAAATGTGCTGGCGCATCAGGCAGGATCAAAGCCAGATTGAAAGATTCATCTCCAATCTGAAACGGCTTTCGAATAATTTGATGCGGAAGCATGAAAGCTTTACCTTCTTTCCTACCATAAGCTTCATAAAAATCCAGCTCATGACTTAAGCCAGCTTGGGCATGCTGAGAAATAGCCGTTGAATCCAGATTCTGGGTTTTCAACCACAATGCTGACCTGGTCTCAGGATTAAATTCTAGATAATAAAGACGGCGACCAAAACCCAGACTTCGGGCTTTGGTCTTAAGCTGGAAATTAAGCTGATGCAGATTGGCGAGGTTAAGTAACAATGTATTCCTGCTTGGCATCTGGAGCATGCTGGTAATTTAGCAGTTCCAGACAATGCTGAATAGTTTTACCTACCCGCTCCTGAGTTTCGATCAGAGAGATTTTTGGCCAGGTCGCCCGCTCACCTTCACGCTGCAACACCTTGAATAAATGCGGACGAGGATTTTGCAGCATATAGCTATAATGACGCAGGCTATATTTACCCACAATATTCACATCGCCATAGTAACGCTGATCCACCACACCATAACCATGATCCAGCAAACGGCGGACTGGCGGCAAACTTCCCGCATGCTCACGGGCAAAATCCATAATCCCTTTGGTAAATACCACACTCTGACGGCGTACAATGCGTTTCGGCCAGCTTAATGTCCCTTTACGGAAGCGTGAAATATCATCCTGCATAAAAGGCACAATGTGTGGATTGGCCTGACTGGCAATGGTGTAATTGATATTGTACAGCCGCGCCATTTTCTCCTGCGGGAAATCGCTACGAACACTGCCATCTACCCAGCATGTTGCGCCCATATAAGGCGTATATTGCCCATCGTGGCGTTTACTGGTGAGACGTACCGGCGGGAACAAAATTGGCACAGCACAAGATGCCAGCACCGCACTCCAGACCAGTACATCTGGAGAGGTATAGGCATTCATGATCCGGGCATCCTGCGCTGCATCATAAGGCGCGACCGCAATATTAATATGTAGACCCGAAGTTTTTAATGCTTCTTCAAAGGTCATATCTCCCAAGTTTTCGATCAGGATTTTTTTCAGGTATTTAACATCCGCCAGACCACCATTACCCTTCAGTAATTCACTCATGGTACGGAAATGGAATGCTTCATGGAAAAAGTTATGACCTTTTAAAATATCCACATATTGTGCGGGTTTGGAGACGCCCAACATAGCGGTCATAATTGCACCAGCACTAGAACCCGACATCACTCGAGGTAACAGATCCTGTTCCATTAGCGCCTTACATACACCGGTATGAAATAAGCCGAGTGTTGCACCGCCCGAGAACATTAAAGCTGGCTGACCATAAGCACGTTGGCAGTGCTCAAAATATTCAATTTTCTCTTCAAGAGTCAGACAGGTACATTGTGCAGAAGCAATATAAGCCAAGCCCAGACTGACTTCTTCTACATAATCTTCAATAATTTTTTTAGTGCCGACATAAGTAACGGTAAACAATAAAGGATGGGCGATATTGGCAATATCGTAACTCAGCCCTTCACGCAGGATATACATCAGGTCGCGAGTGCGTTTCTGCTGACGGTAACGTCTTAATTTCCCCAGTCGATGCGCAATCACTTCGGCATCAAAATAGGGTGAACTATTATCCAATTTCCATTCTTGTGCCCCAGATTCTTCGTCGATCTTTAAGGCAATATATTTCCATTCTTCGTAAGTTTCAGCCTGCTGCAATTGCTGCTTCAGCTTTTTAATACGATAGGCCTGATGTGGATTGATATCCTGAGTAAAATCTTTAAACAGCATCTGCCCCTCTTCCCTATCTATATTGTAATTTTCAGACACCCTGCAGCCATAAACAAAAAAACAGGCATCTATTTTCTTTGTACTACAATAACGAAAATTCACCACTTTAGGCAAATTATCACACTTTCCAGACTTTGACTGTGAATTTTACAGTGATAGTATTCTAGCCATAATTGTAAATGTACTGCTCAAATCATGGCGAAAATTGATTTACCTGACAATATCTTAAATGCTCTTTCTACTGTTCTTCTCCAGCTCCAGCAAAGCCTGCCTGAATTAAAACAAAGTCCTGATTTTTCTGCTTATGCCTATAAATGGCAGGCTGGAGAACTCAAACCCATTCACCAGCTTAAACAGATTGAACTGGCAGATTTAAAAGGCATTGAGCGACAAAAAGAAAAAGTCATTCAGAATACTTTGCAGTTTCTAAAAGGATTACCTGCCAATGATGTCTTACTCACTGGCTCTCGCGGTACAGGCAAATCTTCGATCGTGCGTGCCTTGTTGACTGAATATGCAGATCAGGGTCTACGTTTGATTGAAATTGAACGTGATGATTTGTCAGATCTTCCACAAATTCAGCAACTGATCGCCGGTCGTCCGGAAAAGTTTATTGTCTATTGTGATGACCTGGCCTTCAATGCGGAAGATGAAAACTATCGCAGTCTAAAAAGTGTTTTAGATGGCTCATTACAGTCCGGTTCCAGTAATTTTGTGATCTATGCGACTAGTAACCGTCGTCATTTATTACCGGAATTCATGCATGAAAATACCCCGGTGACCAAAGTAGATGTACCGCAATATACAGAGTTACATCCACAGGAAGCCATTGAAGAGAAAATTTCCTTGTCGGATCGTTTTGGTTTATGGCTGTCGTTCTACCCAATGGATCAAAACCTGTATCTGGAAATCGTTGAGCATTATTTGAAAAAGGCAGATATGCAACTTACAGCTGAAGCCCGTGCTGAAGCATTACGCTGGTGTCAGGCACGTGGCCAACGCTCAGGCCGTGCAGCCTATCAGTTCTCTAAACACTGGATTGGTTCGCAGCAGTTAAATTCTCTGTAAATTTTTCCCCTTATAAAAAAAGCTCCTTAATGGAGCTTTTTTTATAAGGTTAGTTCTTATTTTTTATTGCCAATAATCGTAGACCACAGCAGATCATCCAGCTCACTGCCATTGAAATAGACAGGCGCTTTTAAGGATTCAGGCTGATTTTGTTTGACCTCAATCACCTGATCATAACTGTCAGTAATTTTAAGCACGCCCTCTTTCGGCAGATGCTTATAATTATTTAACACCGTTTCGTCCATCTTGAATGATGTAGTCGTATTAAAATCAAAACTATAACGGTAATCCGCCAGATTTGGCTGACCAATAATGCTGCCGCTGCTGGTTAAGGTACGAATACCATTACTGCCACTACTATAGTCATCTACAAGGCTATAGTTATAATTACGTACCAGTAAGTATTCCTTGCTCAGCTCATCATACTCAGCGCCAGATTTACCCGCATTCTTGTCTTCCGCTACACGCTGAAATTCCAGACGGTCAATTTTATAGCTTTCCAATGCATCCAAATTGTTTTTGCTTTTGGTATAAACAATCGTACCTGAAATCAGATAATCATCTTTTAGATTAAAATCAACATTGGAACCATAACGTACATTGCTAAAGGTCAAGGTCGTAGTATCACCGTTGACCATCTGGGTAATGGTTGAATCTTTGCGATAGATTTTATCCAGAACAATACAGTTATTTTTATCGGTTTTTAATTTAAAAGTTTTCACTGCACCATTGGTATTCACTTCAGAACAGATCAGATTCGGATATTTGATGCTGTTCACACTCAGATTATAAATCTTGATAATACGGCTCGTGCGTCCATAAGGATAATCCGCAAAAACTTCACCAATCATATGACCTAACGCAACGTTATAGTCCGTATCATTACTGGTGCTATTGTTAATTTTGTCGCGGATTTTCTCGATGATATCGCGATCCTCAAAAGGAATAAATTCTTCTGAAAGTTCAGGAGAAATACTCTCCTCTGGAACATTTGGCGGGGTGGTCACTGTAGAATTGTCTGAGCTACCTTTACTGCCACCACATGCGGTAAGCAAGCCTGAAACCAAAACCAGCCCAAAGAATGACATCTGCTTTTTCATGAAATTTTATTCCCTAGAATTTCTTTGCATTTTTATTCAATGAGAATGAAAGATGGGCGTATTAAAACTACACAATACAAACCCACTACCTGTCGATGATATTTTTTCTGGACAGTACTTCTTACACTCTGATCGTGCTTTATCTTTTAATAAACTAAGGATTAACTCTGTAATTTTAATTTATATTTCATAGAACAATGGTCATTAAAAAATAAGATGTTACTTCTAGAGCAAGGTCTTATTAGTTCTCATAACTAAATCTTAGAAACCAACCCCAATAACACATATTTTCTTTGCAACAATACTTATAAAATTTGTAACCGTTAGGTTAAAAAGTCGAAAAGCTATCTTTTGAATAGCCGAGTTTAAAGAAGAACTTAGGTTGCTTCTAGACAATTAAACTTTGAATAAAACCTAAAAATAAGAATAAAAGGAAATCAATTATTTCCATTTATTGTTGGCTCAAAATTTGACAGTTCATGGCTGAATATTCTCAGACACCTCCTTAAAAATATTAAAAATCAAAAATATTTAAATAGACTTTTTCCAGCGCTTGTACTCAAACATATTTTTATCTGCTTGCCACTGTGCTTCAACTAAGCCAGTCGTTGGATGACGCATCGCCATACCAAATGCGGCTTCAATTTTTGCTTCTGCAAAGGCTTCAATTAAACGATCGAGCAAACGCTCAGCTCCCGCTTTATCATTTTCTATGCTCAGGATTACGAATTCATCACCACCGATACGCGCCACAATATCATTGCTACGTACATTTTCTTGAAGGACTTGTGCTGTATGCTGAATTAATTGATCACCTTCCTTGTGCCCCAGACTATCATTCACTTTTTTCAGGTCATTCAAGTCTATAAATAAGATCGCAGCCGGATGACCGTACTGTTTGCAACGTTCTTCTTCTGCCTGTAGCAGTTTCTCCCAGGCACGACGGTTATATAACCCAGTCAATTCATCTTTACTGGCTTGTTGCTGTAGCAGTTCTTGCTGACGAATTTGCTCATTCTGACGCAATTCAGCTTGTAAGATTGAGCTCAAAAGCTTGCTAAATAACTCGACCATCGCCAGATCCTGAATGATGGCATCTGACTTGGCTTCAGGATCAACCGCACATAATGTTCCAAATAGACTGCCATCTTCTTTAAAGAGTGGTTAACCAATATAGGATTTGATGCAGAAATGCTGGTTAATTGGCGCAGTCGCATATAAAGGAATTTCTTCAGAGCGAGGCGCGATTCTTGGTCCTTTGCCTGTGACCATATGACAGCAGAAAGAATTGGCCCATTCAAATACCTGACCTGGCTGAACAGCATAGCCATGATCTTCGCTTTGCAATACAATCCAGTCATTCTCTTCTACCCGGGTGATCATCCATAAATTAAAGCCAAAATGCTGATGCAGATATTTTAAAACTGCCTGGCCCGCATCCTGAAAACCTTTAAAACTGATATTATCCATCCGAAATAGTCTCTGCATCATTCCGCATATAATAGAGTGGGATTTCTATATTATTAAACTATTTTATGGTATCAATAAGAAAACACTTACTGTAGCAGAGCCAAAATAATTAAATTATTAATATTATTTGTTGAATATTTCTACTCCACAAGAGCAATCCAATAAAAAAGAGGCTTAAAGCCCCTTTTCTTCATGACAAATCTTTAAATCAAGCTTCGGCTGGATTCGTCAATTCTGTCATTGGCCAACGTGGGGTTGTGGTCACAGCCAAACCATCTTGCTGTCCGGCTTTCAAACGTTGATAACCCGCAAAGGCAATCATCGCACCATTATCGGTACATAATGCAGGTTCTGCATAGTACACGGTGGCTTTGATTTTCGCCAAATCAGCTTCCAGACGTTCACGTAAACGCTTGTTGGCACTTACACCACCTGCAATGACCAGACGTTTTAAGCCAGTCTGTTTCAATGCCTTCACTGATTTTTTCACTAAGGTATCGACAATAGCTTCCTGGAAGCTCGCAGCGATATCAGCATCACGTCTTTCTTCACCGAGTTTCTTCATTTGAACAGAAACTGCAGTTTTTAAACCACTGAATGAAAATTCTAAGCCTTGATGCAGCATTGGACGTGGGAAAGCAAAGGCATTCGGATCGCCCTGCTCAGCCAGTCTGGAAATATTCGGGCCACCTGGATATGGCAAACCCATCATCTTTGCAACTTTGTCAAATGCTTCACCCGCCGCATCATCAATCGATTCACCGAGTAATTCATACTGCCCAATACTATAAGCAGCCATGAGCTGTGAATGCCCACCAGACACCAGTAATGCCACAAATGGAAATTCCGGTGGCGTTTTAGAAAGTAATGGTGCCAGCATATGACCTTCCATATGATGCACACCAATCGCCGGTTTATTTAAGGCAAAGGCCAAAGTCCGACCAAACAGTGCGCCCGTCATTAATGCGCCCATCAGGCCCGGACCACGGGTATAAGCCACGGCATCAATTTCTGATTTTTTGATGCCACTTTGTTCAAGCAGTTCATTCAGTAAAGGAATGAGTTTACGCACATGGTCACGCGAAGCCAGTTCTGGTACGACGCCGCCATATTCAGCATGCAGTTTAATCTGGCTGTACAGCACCTGTCCGCGCAAACCTAACTCGCTGTCATACAGCGCAAGTCCTGTTTCATCACACGACGTTTCCAAGCCTAAAACGATCATTAAACTGCCTATAACCTGTATCAAATATATTGCAACAACTATTATAGACTTGTGATATGAGATGTAAATGAGTAAAATACTGACCTTCACTTGTGATCGAGGGCAATTCGGCCCTGATCTTATCCATAACTTAATGAGGATTCTTCATGCCACAAGTTAAATTGAAAGAAGGCGAACCAGTAGACGTAGCTATCCGTCGTTTCAAACGTTCATGCGAAAAAGCGGGTGTTCTTGCTGACGTTCGTAAACGTGAATTCTACGAAAAACCAACTCAAGAACGTAAACGTAAAAAAGCTGCTGCTGTTAAACGCTACCAAAAGAAATTGGCGCGTGAATCAGTACGTACTACTCGCCTTTACTAAGATTAATTTGTGATTGACTGCTTGGAATAAATAATGACTACTTTAAAAAACCAGATTACTGACGTATTGAAAGCCACCATGCGTGCCAAAGATATGTCAAAGTTGACGGTCATTCGTAGTCTGCAAGCAGCAATTAAGCAAATCGAAGTCGATGAGCGTAAAGAACTTGACGACGCTCAAGTTCTTGCGGTCATTGAAAAGCAAATTAAACAACGTAAAGAATCGATCAAAGCCTTTGAAGGCGCCGGTCGAGATGATTTAGCTAGTAAGGAACAAGCCGAAGTTGAGGTTCTCTCTCAATTTCTACCAGAAGCTATGACTGAGGAAGAACTTGATTCCCTGATTGCGCAAACAATTGAAGCGCAACAAGCTACTAGCATGAAAGATATGGGTAAGGTGATGAATTCTCTGCGTCCGCTCATAGCCGGGCGCGCCGATCCTGCACAAGTTTCAGCAAAAATTAAAGCAAAACTTGCTTAATTCCCCCATTCTTTTTCAAATCTAAATCTGCGTTGAACTGCCTCCATTCCGGACAGTTCTCAGCATTTTCTTATTTATTTTTACTTCAAATTACAATCCACATTATAACGTTTCAGCAACTGCATCTCTTTTGAAGATTTTACCTGCAGTATGACATCCTGCTTGCCTACATTTTGATACTGACGATCCAGATAAGCTCGGTTCTGGTCTGCCGCTTTATATAAGCGATCCACATAACGCTGCACAATCGCACAAAACTGCTGATTCTGCGATGCGCTAAAACCCTGCTGCTGTGGATTTAAACCTTTTAAAAACTGGCGTGATTCTTTTTGATAATCAGCGTTAATCTGCTCAACGGACTGCACGTATTCTGCCGCACTAGCCGCCAATATATTTCCGCCACACCCCAATATCCATAAACCCAATAATATTTTTTTCATAAAATAATTAAAATAGACAACTTAGCTTTGTCCGGATTGTAGCGTGATTTAGTAAACTTCGGCTATATCTACTGAAGCTAAAAATCATTAGAAAAATAGACTTAAATTTTAAACTGTCGCGTTTGCTGCATCTGTTTTAAACGTTGACCAATGGTTGCTGACAGAGATTGATTATTTTTGCTGATGCGTTGAGCATGTATTAAGGATTTAATCGCAGTTTCTTCATAGCCTGACCAGTACTCTACTTCGGCACGATAACGCAAGACGTTGGCGGCTTTTATTGATGAATCAGGTGCTGCATTCGCTGCCAGTTGCATTAATCTCCAGCCACTAACATCACGGGTATTGCTATTTAAAAAGCGCTGTACAATGGATCTGGCTTGATCAGGTTGTTTGGCACGAATCAGGGTTTCGGCATATTTATAATTTAAAGCACGGTTTTCCGGCATGATTCGTGCGGCTGAACTAATGCTTTTTAGCGCATTATCCAGCTGATTTTGCCCCAGATAAATATCAGTCTGAAATAACACCTGCAAAGGATGCATTTTATTGTGCTTTTTGGCTTGATCCAGTGCGGTTTGTGCCGCCTGAAAATCTCCCTGTTGAAGCTGATAAGCCGTTAAAGCGAGCTGACCAGGAAAATCATTACGTTGCACCATTAAGTTGAGCTGTTGTTCAGTAGTCTGACGTGACAGTACCCGTGTATACCATTTAATGATTTCAAAATCCTGATCATTTAAATTACGCTTAACCGCAGGCAGCTGATTGGCGCGCAAACGTGCTTCACTCATACGCTCAGTAGTTAGAGGATGCGTCAGCCAGAAATCAGGCATAAAGCTTAAACGGCTAGTGGAACGATGCATCACTTCAAAGAAATCCGCCATACTGTGCGGACTGTATCCGGCAGCATACATATATTGCATGCCGATCCGGTCCGCCTCACGTTCCTGATTACGGCTATAAGTTAATTGCTGATCCAGTAGAGCTGCCTGAGAACCCATCATCACTGCTACACCTGCATCACCATCTGCCTGTGAAGCCACTAATGCACCCACCAGAATCCCTGCCAGGGCCAACAGTCCTTGTCCTTTAAAGGTTTCTTGCGAACGACTATAATGACGTTGTGTGACATGTGCAATTTCATGTGCCATCACCCCTGCCACTTCATCCGTATTTCGAGCAGAATTAATCAAACCCGCATTCAGGGCAAATAACCCACCAGGTACCGCAAAGGCATTAATTTGCGGATCATTGATTACCATTAAACCGATCGGTTGCTGTAATTTGGTCTGACTGAGAATTTGGGAAAATATGGAAAGTAACTGATCTTCAAGCCATGGATTCTGAATCACAGGCATTTGTTTCTGGACTTGACGATAGACCTTTTCACCAATCATTTGTTCTTTTTGCTGATCGATCAATCCGACGCCCGCACCAATATCCGGTACAGAAAATTGTGCAGCAGGCTGATTAAAATAATCATTATCACTATGTCCTGCTGCTGCACACAGACTTAACCCGCACGCCAATACCAAACGTTTCAATGAAAAATCTCTAAAATTCAGTTTCAACCTGTCTCGAATATAGCATCGAAAAATGAGCATAGATGCAGGAAAATGTTATTTAATATTACTTAGATGAACCAATCACTTGCGGATTCACCACATAGCGTGGCACCCGCCCTTCAAGTGCATCAACCAGATTCTGATAAGCCAGCTCAGCCATTTTTCGACGTGTTGCCACTGTGGCCGAACCGACATGAGGCAAGGTAATAACATTATCCAGCTCAAATAATTCTGATTCTTTTAAAGGCTCTTTCTCATAAACATCCAGCCCCGCAGCAAAAATTTGGTTGGCTTTTAAGGCTTTGATCAAAGCCTGCTCATCAATCACAGGCCCACGGGAGATATTCACCAGCACCGCATGTGGCTGCATTTGTGCCAGTTGTTCGGCTCCAATCAGAGCTTTTGATTCAGCATTTAAATCCACGGTAACCACCACGAAATCTGAGCGCTGCAAAAGTTCATTCAGAGAGCAATACTGTGCATTGAGGCCTTGAGTCAATTCCGGTTTTTCATGGCGATTATGGTACAGGATATTCATATTGAAACCGTAAAACCCACGACGTGCAACTGCTGCCCCAATATGCCCTAGGCCGATTATCCCCAGCGTTTTTCCGAAAATATCCACACCAAACTGTGCTTCACGTGTTGTACGGTGCCATTGCCCCTGCTTGGTCCAGTGATCCAGATAAGCCACTTTGCGTGCAGCTGCCATTAATAGCGCAAATCCCAGATCTGCCGTGGTTTCAGTCAGGACATGGGGGGTATTGGTCAGATAGATATTTTTTTCATTCAGATAATCAACTTCATAGTTGTCATACCCGACACTGACACTAGAAATGATTTTAAGTCGGGTTGCTGGTGCCAGATTCTCGCGATTGAGCAGTCGGCCTGCCCCAATCATGCCATCGGCATCGCGCACATGTTCCAGCAACTGCTCATGCACATTGCCTAGTTTCGGCTGTAAGGTCACTACATTAAAATTTTGTTCGAGTTTTTTTTGGACATCCTGATCGATCTGGCTGAATACAATCACTTTTTGTTTCATATGTCCCTATTCCACATCAATATTAATCTGAGTTCGCTGGCCTGTTTTGCATAAACTGCCATAAGCGTTTTTTATGTATTGGCTGATCCAGCATTTCCTGTAAAGATGCCAGTTGAATCATTTTATTATGTGTCACATGCGGAATAGAGCCAAGGGAAATGATATTTTTTTCCAGGCTCATCATGTCCAGAAAACCTTGAATATAAGATTCAACACCTCGACCATCTTGCAGATTCACCCAGGGAAATGGCCAGTTCAGTTCATAAAATCCACTTTGCAGAGCACGCTGGATGTTGGTCCATAAAAGCTGGGTTTGCCCGGTCATTTCTGTGGCATCGATGACAACCGTACAATGTTCCAAGCTTAAAGCCTGCAAGTTGAATGGCGGAATATGTAGAATTTCCCGCTGTTCCTGAATTGGTGCAACAACTACTGGCGCTTCACTCTTAACTTCGTCTTTTGCTTCAACTGTAACGGGCTCAGGCGCGACTAAAGGAGCTTTTTCTACCGGAGTAATCTGAGTCGGTTGTGGCAGGATGATTTCGCTATGCAATTCTGCTGGGGCCTGATCACGCCAGATCGAAACCTGATACTGCTGACATACGTCGCCCTTGGGAATCCAGATATCTATTCCTAATGTTGCCAGTATGTCACGCTGATGCCCAATCATCTTTTCTTCATCACCTATTTCAGGTCGAACATTTTAACGGGATTCGCTTTTCTTTGCCGAACTATTTCCAGTTTTCACTCTCTATCTTGAGTCATTTTAACTCAGAATAGAAATCAATTTATAAGATTACTTTTTTCTACTGCAAGTTTGTTTATAGATCAGTTCTTGAAAGACTGGACTTAAATACATCTTATTAATTTAAAAATACTAGATAATCATCAAACTGTTTTTCTTAAGCATTTGCGAGGTAATTTCATTGGATTCAAAGCCCAAGCGCCAGTATAAAAGCTCCATCACATCCAGTTCATCCTGAGTCATGATCCGGTCGCTCCACAGGCAAACTTCTGCAATACCCAACATGCTCAAACGATCACGTAATAACAATCCTGCAATATCATTTAAAATCTCGGCCAAATCAATCGGCTCATCTGAGATTTCACTATACAGCTCAAGTTCTCGAGGACTAAGAATACGGTTTAAAATCTTTTCCCGAACCTCCAGTTGATTATCGCTATTAATCTGCTGCACATGCAGCAAGGCATCAATCAGACGTACAATCTGTGGTTTGACCTCATCTAAAGACGTCGGCGTATGCATCGGCAGTAAATTCAGCTCATACTTCACCCGCTCTAGCAATAAGGCATCCAGCAAACCAATTTCACCATCTTCCTGAATAATCCTTGCCAGCTTCATTAAAAACTGCCGTGCAACTGTGGTAGGCATTCCACCAATATTTTTACAGGCTTGCTGGAAAATCGAGATATGTACCCGTCCATCCAGATTTAATAATGAATCAATAATCGCACGACTGACCTCTGCCTCGGTCGGAATAAATTCACGATATTGCCGGATCATCAAAATTGCGACCATCACTTCACGTGAACCGGTCGAAGTTTGCAAAGCACGTTCAATCAGCTCCGGACGCGGCATATTGGCACGTAGTTCAGGATTCAATGGCTTGATGGCATCTTTGATCGCAAAACTGATCGGAGACAAACGCAACAAAGGCAAAGGCTGTGGGGATTCCCAGACTGCTGTGCTTTCAGGCACGACATCTTCGAGTGAACGAAACAGACTAAACAAAGGCTGGTTTTTTAATTTCTTCAGATTTTCGAGCTGCAGATCCTGAATCAAGGCAGGATTTAATTCATAAATACGCTGATTAATATTCGGATGAATATTCAACCAGTTCTGTGGACTTAAAGAATTGGCAAAACACATATGTGAAATGGATTCGGCATATTCACTATAGATCTGTGATCCTGAATGATGCACATGAATGCGCAATAAAGTCTGAATATTGGCATCATTCTGAATCAGGCGTCGGGTTTTCTGGTCATTTTTATAGGTACGTCCGCCCAATGAAATATATTTAATAAAACGTGTAATCAAAATACCCAAGCTACCAATCAACCAGATGACTGCTCCGATTGAGACATAGAAGGTTTCAAACTTGTTTTCGCGAGGTACATCATTTCGATAAAACCCCAACTTCGCAATCTTGCTGCCCCATTGGCTAAAAGTGGTTAGACTGCTATATAGGATTTTCAGGCGGGTATTTTCAGCTGTTTCACCAGATAGAATCTTGTTAAATTCATGACTGAGCAAGCCATAAAGTTCAATTTCATCAAGAGTTTGTAATGCACCCCAAGTCAGAATAATAGCAGTATCACGTGGACTAAAACCCGCTGTTAATGCATTGACCCCCACTTCATTCGGCAGGACATACATAGCTGGCGGTTCAATCAGGAACGTATCTGCCAGTTGAGTATTGATCCGTAGTGCAGCACTTTCTTCCGGAATACTTTCCATTTGGTTCAGTCGACGCGCGCCCATTTGCTGGGCTAAAGAATAGCCGCCGGCACGAAACGTATAAAATTCATAGATGACCGAAATAATCATCAAGAACAAAACCAGTGCTACCAGATAAGGACTAAGGACATGCCACCATATCGACTGGCCAGGATCAGCATAGAAAACAAACAGGCCAACCACTGTATTGATAATCAGAACTGTTAATAGTATCGCAATCAGACAAAAGCTGGCTAGCAATAGCATATTCTTGTTTTTGACCAAAGCATATCCTACGCTTTTCAATCTACCACCCTAACTGATCTGGTCTTTCCTTGGGCTCATCATAAAACAAAAAAGCGGGAAATTCCCGCTTTTTCATCATGATTTTAATTGCTTAGACTTCGCGTACACCGGTCAGATCAACTGATGCTGCATCAATATTCACATCAATAAAATTGTCGCCTTTTTTGGCGCCATCACTGCGTTTTTGCTCTAATTGATCGAGGTATTCAGCATTAATTCCACCTGCGACATACACACCATCAAATACAGAACAGTCAAATTCACGCAAATGAGGAACTTTTTTGGTACGTACTGCATCTTTCAGGTCTTCCAGATCCTGGAAAATCAGACGGTCAGCACCAATAATTTCACGGATTTCTTCTACACTACGTTCAGAAGCGATTAGTTCAGATTTCGCCGGCATATCAATACCGTATACGTTTGGATATTTCACCATAGGTGCCGCAGAAGCGAAGAATACTTTTTTCGCACCCGCATCACGTGCCATCTGAATAATTTCATTACAAGTCGTACCACGCACAATCGAGTCATCGACTAGTAGAACGTTTTTGCCCTGGAACTCGAGCTCAACCGGGTTCAGTTTTTGACGTACTGATTTTTTACGCAGTTGCTGACCTGGCATGATGAAGGTACGGCCGATATAACGGTTTTTCATGAAACCTTCACGGAATTTCACGCCCAGCATATTAGCCAGTTCAAGTGCAGAAGTACGTGAAGTATCCGGAATTGGAATCACCACGTCGATGTCGTGCTCATCGCCCCACTCGCGCAGAATTTTTTGTGCCAGCTTCTCACCCATTTTCAGACGGGCTTTATACACAGAGATCCCATCAATGGTTGCATCTGGGCGGGCAAAGTACACATATTCAAAAATACATGGACGGTATTCTGGATTCGCTGCACATTGCTGGGTAAAAAAGTTACCGTCAGAATCAATGAAAACTGCTTCACCTGGTTCGATATCACGCTCAACCTTGAAGCCTAGTGCCGTAATCGCTACAGATTCAGAAGCAATGATATATTCCATACCATTTTCTGTTTCGCGCGAACCGTAAATTAATGGACGGATACCGTTTGGATCACGGAAGCCTACCAGACCTTGACCAGTAATCATCGCAACAACAGCATAACCACCTTTACAACGTTCATGTACACGCGTCACAGCCTGGAAAATATCTTCAGATGTTGGTACCAGCTTGCCACGTTTTTGTAATTCGTGCGCCAGTACGTTTAGTAGCACTTCTGAATCTGAATCAGTATTCATGTGACGCAGGTCAGTTTTAAACAGGTCATCATGAATTTCTTCAGCATTGGTCAAGTTACCGTTATGCGCTAGCGTAATCCCATAAGGTGAGTTTACGTAGAATGGTTGCGCTTCGGCACTGCTTGAAGTACCCGCCGTTGGGTAACGCACATGACCAATACCATAATTACCCTGTAAAGCACGCATATGACGGGTATGGAATACATCACGTACCATACCGACATCTTTACGCAGGAACAGGCGGCCTTCCTGACAGGTCACAATCCCAGCTGCATCTTGTCCACGATGTTGTAACATCGTTAATGCATCAAACAACATTTGGTTAACAGGTGATTTACCAGCTATACCAACTACTCCACACATAGCAACCTCGCAGACAAGCTAGGATTAATAAAAAGGATTATTCGTTGACGCATCTGAACTCTTGGCCTTGGATGCCGGCTCAGATGAGGAATCTGAAGGTTTCTGTGCCCCTTCAGATTTGATATGTTGCAGGGCACCATTTGCGGCTTCTTTGGAGAGCTCTGTTGCCCAAGGCGCATATGGCAATAAGACCTGTATAAATTTGGACTGCTTCCAGTGCGGCGAACTTTCGACCCAAGGGCCAATACCGTGCATGGTAATCAGAACAATTAGCAAACCTTTCAGACTGCCGAAAACACCGCCCGCAAGACGATTCAACGGACCTAGTTTCAGGGTTTTTAAAATGCGGTTGAGCAGAAAGGTGACAATCCAGGTCAGTACCACAATCATCAGAACAATAAAGGCAAAGGCTGCAATCTTCTGTACCACTGGATCTGTACTGAGAGCAACCATTGAGGGCGCAAGTAGTGTTGAATATTTCGCCGCAATAATCAAGGCAAAAATCCATCCCACTAAGTTCGCAAAGGCTTTAATAAATCCTTGGCGCAAACCGTTGAGCCCTCCAATGAGCAAGATAATCAGTAGAAAGATATCAATGGCATTCATAGGATTTAAAGCGCGGCTACACAGTCTTTAACCAGTTCCGGCCCAGTATATATGAGGCCACTATAGACTTGTACAAGGCTTGCACCAGCTTTTTTCTTGGCCAGCGCATCCACACCTGAAAGAATACCACCCACACCAATCAATGGAATTTGTCCCTTTAATTCCTCTGCAAATGCAGCCAGACATGCCGTGCTTTTCTCAAAGACTGGCGCGCCTGATAAACCGCCCGCTTCTTCTGCATGCTCCAGACCTTCCACACCTTCACGTGACAATGTGGTATTGGTCACGATCAGACCATCAATCTTGTATTGCAATAACTGCTTGGCAATAAAGGCAATATCTTCAGCTTCAAGATCCGGTGCAACTTTTAATACCAGAGGAACGTAATGCTGATGTTCCTGAGCCAGTTCCAGCTGACGATTCTTCAGCGTTTCCAGCAATTCAGTCAGTGCATCGCCACTTTGTAAACTGCGCAGGTTCTTGGTATTTGGAGAAGAAATATTAACGGTGATATAGGAAGCATAATTATAGACTTTTTCTAAACAAATAAGGTAATCATCTACTGCTTTTTCTACCGGAGTATCAGCGTTTTTACCGATATTGATTCCCAGTACACCTTTAAATTTTGCAGCTTTAACGTTTTCAATCAGTTTGTCCACACCATCATTATTAAAACCCATACGGTTAATAATCGCTTTGGCTTTCGGAAGACGGAATAAACGCGGATGAGGATTACCTAGTTGTGGGCGTGGAGTAATAGTACCAATTTCAATAAAACCAAAGCCTTGACTGGCCAAGGCATCAATATAGGCACCATTTTTATCTAACCCTGCTGCAAGACCGACCGGATTAGGAAATTCGATTCCCATACAGGTCACAGGTTTCACAGCAACATTTTGACGCATCATGCCCATTTTATGGGATGATTTTAATAGTGATAGTGTCAGCTCATGTGCACGCTCTGGTGCTAAAGAAAACAACAAAGGGCGGGCTAGAGAATACAACATATCTAGAAAAGTCTACTGCTTTTTAAGTCGGCATATTATAGGCATAGGCTGACAAAAAAACCATGCTTTGCAAATCTTTATTTTTACCAGTTATTGCACAGTCGCTGTTAATTTAATCTGCCCTGCTTCATTATTTAGTTCCATTTTCTCGATACTTAGCCCCATTTGTGCCAGCTGCGTCAGGAAGTTGGCCAGCACAGAATAATTTTCGTGAGACAGCATCAACTGAATTTTTCCATCCATTTGCTGTGATGCAATCGACAGCCCTTGTTGCTGGGCAATGCGTTGCACTTTTTCTGCTGCATCTAATTGCAAGTCTCCTGCCGGCTTCATGGTAACCGCATTGCTTTGCATCCAGACCAGCGTATCTTTTAGATCATTTAAACGTTTCTGCTGGGTATCTGCTGCCTGATGCATCGCCCAGAGTGCACTTGCAACAGCGGTCACCAACACAAAGATCGTTGTAAAGATCACCAGAATGCGTTCACGTGCTGACAAACGATCCAGATAATCGGTCAGTTTTTCGATTTGCAGATCCATACGGTTCTGTAAGGTTTCAATGGCTTTCATTATTGTATTTTCACCAGTCCTACGACGCCTGTTCCATTCGCCTGTATATTCCCCAATTCCACTTTAAAGCCCTGCTGCCCTAGTTGCTTGGTTAAAGTATTTAAACTTTCAGATGAATTGGACTGTAATTGTAGACTCAATCCTGACGGGTCATAATTGACGCGCTGTGCCACAATCTGGTTTTGCATTAGTACCGGCCCGACTCGGCTGATGAGCTGTAAGGCCTGAGTGTCTGCGGTCTGGCTTTGACGAAGCTGAGCTTCGAACTGGCTTTTAATATTCTGCTCAGTGACCGGATAATTTTGTCCGAACCAGTATTTAAACTGGTCAATAGCCTGCATCGCAGTGGTATTGGCGACTTTTTTATATTGGTACCAGCGCACCGCATCGTAAGTGAACTGCAATACCAGAATCCCAAGAAAAACCGCCGCACAGGCTTTCCAGTAACCAGAAACAGTATGATCCGATTTACCCTTTGGCAGGATATTAAATGGATGCTGTTTCGGTTTTTTTAGCATTGGCAACGTATATTCGAACGAGTTTAATTGTTCACGTGTTGCCACAGCTTCCAGACTACTCATTTGTTCAGGGCTGAGATTGCTGACCTGATATTCCAGATCTTTGGGCTGAAAATCCAGATAAAGGCTCAAATCATCCACTGACTGTCCGATATATTCAGCTTCACGTACCAGCAGATGCCCACTGATTTGTGCAATAACGCGCTGCTGCGCATGTTCAGGCACT
Source organism: Acinetobacter sp. UBA2581 (assembly GCF_002339435.1). Lineage (NCBI taxonomy): Bacteria > Pseudomonadati > Pseudomonadota > Gammaproteobacteria > Moraxellales > Moraxellaceae > Acinetobacter > Acinetobacter sp. UBA2581. The sequence continues at coordinate 20,669 of NZ_DDLD01000068.1, forward strand.
GGCAAAACCAGAAAGTCTGGCAATAACGCAGCGACTTTAACAGGAATCAAATTCAGGGCATGCTGCAAAGTTTCAACTGTAGAATTTGCAATCCCCAGAATACTAATCTGATCAGGCTGCTGAAAATGATGCAGCACTTTCATGGTATCGACAGGCAGTACTACATATTCTTCTAACAGATATTTGATGCCATCATTGCCCATTTTTTTATATTGGCTCTTTGGCAAAGTCTGCTGCAAAATCTGCACATGACGACTTGGAAAAAAGACCGTCGCCTCTTCACCATGATAGGCCTGAATATCCTGAATCAGCTGCTCGAGTGTCGCAGCAGTGCTCCAGAATTCCCCCTTTGACCATTGCCAAACCCCATTGGCTTCCGGCATCCATAAATACAACATCGATTGTGTTCTACCGTTTTAATTGGTTTTTTATACTGTTGGAATAAAGCTTTTAACTTGTGTTGATAAGCCTGGTGCAATCACGGCCTGATCATAAATACGTGCTTCTGACAAATGAAATGGGTGGAAAGACTCAGTCACGAGAATGGAGGCAATATGCGCCACTACATTCATATGACAAACCACCGCAATGGACTCATACGGCAACTGCGATAACCATTCAACTGCAACTTTGGCATCATCATCAGGCTTGATGGTATTACAGATCACCACGGGTACATCTTTAAAATAGTGCTGTAAATGCGCCAGAGTTTCCTGCGCACGCAATAAAGGACTGACCACAAACACCTCCGGTTTAATGATGTCCCTTAAATACTGCGCTGTCTGTTCCGCCTGTTGATGCCCGCGCTCCGTTAGGGGACGCTTGGTATCATTCCCATTCACTGGTGGCGCGGCTTCGCCATGTCGCACTAAAGTCAGTTGCATCTTATTTCCCTATTTATTTGGTCGTTACGATCATCAGTCAGCATCATAATCATCGTGCTTCTTGTGTTATAGATCAGACTTGATGATGTGGCAAGACAAATTCGACATCACTGCGATGACCATTTTTCATCAAGGATAAAGCGATCGTCAGCGGCGGCGCTCCTTCAAAGATCACTTCATACAAAGCAGTTGTAATCGGCATATACACATCCAGCTCTTCTGAGCGTGCTTTTACCTGCACAATCGTGTTAATCCCTTCTGCCGTCTGCCCCAGTTCAGTCGTCGCCTGCTCTAGGGTTTTACCCTTACCTAATGCATAACCAACCTGATAGTTACGACTTAGCGGACTATTACAGGTGGCAAAAAGATCACCTACACCTGAAAGCCCAAGGAAAGTCAGCGGGTTTGCACCCAGCTTGACTGCAAACCGACTCATTTCCGCTAGAGCACGGGTCAGAATCATACTCTTGGTATTCTCACCAACATTATAGGCAGCCGCCATTCCCATTGCGACCGCATAAATATTTTTCAGTGCACCGCCCAGTTCTACGCCATGTACATCATCACTGGCAAAAACACGGAATAACGCACTATGGAGTGCTTGTTGCACTGCATAACGTACCAGTTCAGATTCACTGGCAATCACCGTACCTGCCGGCTGTCCTGCGACAATTTCCTTGGCCAGGTTTGGACCAGACAGCACACCATAAGGCACTTCCGGTAGTTCTTCACGAATGATGTCACTCATAAAGCTGAAAGTATTGGCTTCAATCCCTTTTGTCAGGGAAATCACCGCTTGAGATGTGATAAAAGGCTTGATCTGCTGCAATACATCACGGAAAGAATGGCTTGGAATCGCGACTAGAATAATATCGCGATCACGAACAGCCTTCTCCAGATCGGACACAGCAAGCAGATTTTCTTCCAGCTTAAAATCCGGAAGATAGCGCTTATTGATATGTGTTGCATTAATATCTTCAGCTACTTCCGGGTCACGAATCCAGATCATGGTATCGCAGCCATTTCGAACCGCGGTATTGGCCATTGCAGTACCAAAACTACCACCGCCTAAAACTGTAATTCTTAAAGCTGTATTCTGGTTGACCGCAACCGGTTCAATCAAATCGGTAAAATTTAATTCTGACATCTTGTTTTCTAATATCCTGTGTCTTGAAATGCCTTAGTTTTGATTCCAATAACTTACATAATTCTGAGTTTGGATTTCAGCACGTGGTGCAATCGCTTTTGCTGCCATACCGATATAGATAATGCCAGAAACCAGATCATCTTTACCAATGCCGAGCGACTGCTTGAAAAATTTTGATTCTACCACTGCGCCACTACGCCACATGGTTGAAAAACCTTGAGCCTGTAAAGACAGCAGGAAGTTTTGAATAGCGGCACCTGAACTCAGAATCTGTTCAAAATGTGGCACTTTAGGATGATCCTGCAAACGGGTTAATGCCAGTACCAGCAAAGGTGCACGAAAAGGATGATTTTTGACCCGTTCAATCTGAGCTGATTCAGTTTGACCCAGATCTATCAGTGCTTGTGATAATAGTTCGCCAAATGCTTCACGTTGCGCATCCGGGATGATCACAAAAGTGGTAGGCTTCAATCGGTGATGATCTGGTGCTGTCAAAGCAGCTTTAAATGCCAGCTCTAACTGCTCTGCATTCGGTGCAGGTGCCAGCAAATGCCCTATTGATTGACGTTGGTGAATATTTTGATGAACGATGTCGACCACAGATTCCGTCATTGCTTTATAGATCTATAACTTAAAAACTACGGTCAAGATTAGCATATTCCACTAACAATACTCTAGAAACTTGCAATAGCCTTTACCTTGAAAATATTTAAGGAAGATTACAATATTTTCTATGGAATCAATAAAATGTCTCTTTCATTCACTTTTCTCTTATAGAGCGACATCAATAATTGCCAAACTTATACAACAGCTCCTAATTCTGTGCTTTTTACTGTGTTTCAATATTCCCAATTCTGTTTTCAAGCGAGATTTTATGATGAAAAAAACAATTGCGATCAGCGGATTAGCAGCTTCAGCTCTACTTTTAACTGCCTGTGCATCTAACCCAACTTCAGTGGCGGTTCAAAAGGAAAATAATCAGTTTGAAGTAACAGGATTAGGTAAAAACCAGTTAACCTCTAAAAATAATGCAGTGAATGCAGCCAGCAAAACCTGTGGCTCCAAAGCAACTGCGATTATTCTGGATGAAAAAACTTCTTATGATGGTGCACTAAAAGGTGTAGTCGATGAACAGACTGGACAAATGATTCAGGCTGCTGCGACTGTATTAGGCAATATTGCCGGCACCAATACCGGATTGAACCAGAATGATGATTATCAGACTGTTTTAACGTTCCGTTGTGAAGCTAAATAAGCTTCAACATGTGCAACAATAAAAAACCGCTCTTTAAGAGCGGTTTTTTTTTGCAATTTAGATTAGCAATAACCTTCCAAACGGGTCAGCGGTAATTTCTGTCCAATTGCTTTTTCAATCTCTGGCAGATAGAACGCATCATCTTCCGCCAGGAAACTGATACTTACACCACGCGTTCCCGCACGACCGGTACGACCAATACGGTGTACATAATCATCTGACTGTTCAGGCAAAGTAAAGTTAATCACATGAGATACGCCGTCTACATGAATACCACGACCGGCAACGTCTGTCGCAATCATGATGTTATGTTTACCATTTTTGAATTGGTCTAACATTTTCAGACGTCTGTCTTGAGCAATTTCACCTGACAGCATCACCACCTTATAACCATCACGTTTTAAATGATCATACAGCTTACGCACCTGATCACGACGGTTAGCGAAAATCATGACTTTCTCAATCGGTTCATCACGCAGAATGTCTTGCAGCAATTTATATTTATCTGCCTTCGCGACCATATACACACGCTGTTCAACGTCGGCATTGGTTTTCTTTTCCGGCTCAATTTCAACAGTCACCGGTTCAAATAACCATTGTTGTGCCAGATTCAAAACATCATAGCTAAAGGTTGCAGAGAACATCAGCGTCTGGCGCTGTTCTTTACGTGGCGAGAAACGCACGATACGTTTTACTGATGGAATAAAGCCCATATCTAGTAAACGGTCGGCTTCATCAATCACTAGGAATTCAATCTGGTCTAGCCAAACTTCTTTTTGCTCGACAAAGTCAATCAGACGCCCTGGCGTTGCTACCATGATATCGACTGGCGCTTTATCCAATTGAGCTTTTTGCTTGTCAAAATCTACACCACCCAGAAGTGTTACCACACTCAGGTCAGTAAACTTGGTCAGCTCATGCGCGTCGCTTTCAATCTGTAATGCCAGTTCACGAGTCGGTGCCAGAATCAAAGCACGCGGTTCACCACGATAACGCTGTTCTTTTACCGGATTGTTCAGCAAGTCATTAATCACGCTAATCAGGAATGCGGCAGTTTTACCCGTACCCGTTTGTGCACGACCAATAGCATCATGTCCTGCCAAGGTGAATTTTAAAACCTTCTGCTGAATCGGCGTCATCGACGTAAAGCCTAAAGCATCAATTGCCTTTTTCAGTTGGGGATGTAAATTTAAGGTTTCAAAACCAGATGACATAAAGCACTGCTCTAATTTGATAATCACTAAGATGGAATAGTATAAACAAAAAACGCCCCAATTTATATTGGGGCGTTTATTAGCTTAATCCGAAGATTAGTCTAATGGTTGAACTTCTTCAGCTTGGAAGCCTTTTTGGCCTTTAACTACACTGAATTCAACACGTTGGCCGTCACGAAGTGAACGGTGGCCTTCGCCTTGAATAGCACGGAAATGAACGAATACGTCATCACCGCCGTTGCGTTGAATAAAGCCGAAGCCTTTAGTGTCGTTGAACCATTTAACTACGCCTTGTTCACGAGCAGCTGTCATAAGTTAATCCTCATTGATACTAAAAAAAGGACCACCCGGTGTTGCAAACAGCAGAGCAAACAAGTTTGAAAATATTATTTTTAAGCTTGTAATCATTCTGTAAAACTATTAACAAGATCCCGGTTACATCCATTGTGTATAGGGCGAAAAACAATCAATTTGTTTATCTAAAATCCTAAATACGCAATGAGCTTAACATGGGTTTATGACAATTAATAGATATTTTTTAGCTTTGTTCCTTTTGATTTAGTTATTTTTTTCACAATATATATCAGAAAAATTATATATATTATTTCATGTAACTTTTTAGCCAAATAGTTGGGTTTTGGCATCCTATTTGCTAATATTTATAGCCTTTTTTTTTGCGATATGAATAAAACGGAAATGAGTGATAACCACGGTCAAGCGCATATTATAGATGCCATGGGTAAACCCTGTCCGATGCCGCTCCTGATGTTAAAGCGTGCATTAAAAGCAGATCAGGGCAAAACATTCTTGCTAAAGTCATCTGATCCACATAGTCAAACTGATGTTACACGATATTGCCAAATGCATCAGTTAAAATGCGAATCTCAACAGATTTCTGCAACTGAGTATCACTACCTGATTGAATCTTAAAAATTTTCAATTAAACTGGATGCTCTCCATACTCGTATAAAAGTTTACATTTCTCTACCCAAATATCCATTATTTGAGGAGAGTTTGGATTAAGATAAAACCTAGTTAAGGGTTAAATCCCCCGCACTTCAAGGAGAACACATGAGTGACAGCCGCAATCAATTGATGCCCCTGTCATTATCGGCGCCAGGTGTCAATCTTGGTGCTTATATTAGCACTGTCAATCAAATTCCTATTTTAACGGCCGAACAAGAAAAAGAGTTGGCTGAACGCTATTATTACGACCAAGACCTGGACGCAGCAAAAATGCTAGTCATGTCTCATTTGCGTTTCGTAGTCCATATTGCACGTAGTTATGCGGGTTATGGCCTGCCTCAAGGTGACCTGATTCAGGAAGGCAACCTTGGCCTGATGAAAGCCGTTAAGCGTTTTGACCCTAGTATGGGCGTACGTCTGGTGTCATTTGCGGTGCACTGGATCAAAGCTGAAATTCATGAATATGTAATTCGTAACTGGCGTATTGTCAAAATTGCGACTACTAAAGCGCAACGTAAACTGTTCTTCAATTTACGTAGCCTGAAAAAGTCTTCTAAAAAGTTAACGCTTGAAGAAGCCCAGTCGATTGCCAATGACCTGAATGTAACGCCAGAACAGGTTCTGGAAATGGAAGGCCGATTGACGGCTTATGATGCGGCATTTGAAGCATCAGGTGACGATGATGATGAAAATTCAACTCACGTTGCTCCAGCACTATATCTGGAAGACAACCGTTATGATCCGGCACGTCTGATTGAAAATGAAGACTATGAGGAACAAAGTACCTCTGCCCTGCATGAAGCGATGGAACAGCTTGATGACCGTTCTCGTAATATCTTGCAGCGTCGCTGGCTGGATGATGAAAAATCAACATTGCATGAACTGGCAGCTGAATATAATGTTTCCGCCGAACGTATTCGTCAGCTTGAAAAGAATGCAATGGAAAAAATCAAAGTGGCAATGTCTTCTAATTAATGTGTCGAATTAATAAGCTACTAATCTTAAAGAAAGCCTTCATATATGAAGGCTTTCTTTTGTCTTTTAATGCCGTGTTTCAGCCTTGGCTTTTATGCTAAGGTTAAGCGCAAACTTTATTGAGAAGATCAATTCAAATGTGGATTGCGATTTCAGCACTGAATCTTGCGCTTGCGGTCATGCTCGGTGCATTTGGTGCCCATGGTTTAAAGACTCGAGCGACTGAAGCACAGTTGACCTGGTGGCAAACGGCCACAGATTATTTCTTCTACCATGCTCTTGGCTTACTTATTCTGGCAGTGATCAGCCGAGTGATTCCTGAATTGCCAATCAAATGGAGTTTTCTCCTGATTCAGGCGGGGATTTTCCTGTTCTGTGGCTCACTCTATATCATGGCACTAGGTCTGCCGCGCGGTTTAGGTGCAATTACGCCAATTGGTGGTGCCTTAATGATTGCTGGCTGGTTAATTCTGGCCTGGAATGCCGTAAAATACCTCAAATAGGTCTGATGCTTTAATCAATAATCATGGAGGGTTGCCAAGATGCTGGTATATATCAATGGCGAACAACAAGAAACTCAATGCAAGAACCTGCTGGAACTGGTTCAAAGTCTGGAGCTTGAGGGTAAGCGCTTTGCAGTTGAGGTCAATGAAATGATTATTTCTAAAAGCAGATTGGGTGAAACACCCATTTGCGAAGCAGACAAAATAGAAATTATTCACGCAGTCGGTGGCGGCTAATAACACTTGGAACAATTATGCAAGATTTATTACAGATCGGTTCACGCCAATTCCAGTCTCGTCTTTTAGTAGGCACAGGCAAATATAAAGATTTAAATGAAACAGATCAGGCCATTCAGGCCAGCGGTGCAGAAATTGTAACGGTTGCTATTCGCCGGGTAAATATTGGTCAGCATCCAGACCAACCGAACCTGCTTTCAGTGGTTCCACCAGAAAAATACACCATTTTGCCAAATACTGCGGGCTGTTTTGATGCCAATAGCGCAGTACGCACCTGTATGCTGGCACGTGAACTGCTGGATGGTCATAACTTGGTAAAACTGGAAGTTCTGGGTGATGAAAAGACTCTTTATCCAAATATTACTGAAACCTTGAAAGCAGCGCGTACCCTGATCGATGACGGTTTTGAAATCATGGTCTATACCTCAGATGATCCGATCGTAGCACAAGAACTGGAAAGTATGGGCTGCGTAGCAATCATGCCTTTGGGTAGCCTGATCGGTTCAGGTCTGGGGATTCTGAATCCACATACAATTTCGATCATTAAAGAAAATGCCAAAGTGCCTGTGCTGGTTGATGCGGGTGTCGGTACAGCCAGTGATGCAGCGATTGCCATGGAACTGGGCTGTGACGGCGTACTAATGAATACGGCGATTGCAGCAGCACAAAATCCGGTCTTAATGGCCTCTGCGATGCGTAAAGCGGTTGAAGCTGGTCGTGAAGCATTCCTGGCCGGTCGTATGCCACGCAAACGCATGGCCAATGCCAGCTCACCTGAAACCGGTTATTTCTTTAAATAATAATCGAGACTAGAGGCCTAAAAAATTATTTAAATCATGTCGATCTGTTCAGGAGTTTCTAGCAAACTCCTGAACTTTTAAATTTAGATACCCAGGTCAACTTTGAAAATTAAATATTAAAAATTCACTTCTTGGTTTAGACAAATTTGAATAGAACTTCAAATCCCCATAGTTGAATTTATAAAAAGCTTTACAGTTCACCATAAATATCTATCTAATATTCAAAGAAATGACTTAACCTTGTTGGCTAAACTTATTACTCAGCTTTGACCATCAAAAAAAATTATAAATAAAAGGAATTTAAACCGATGCTTCATCAGATCAAACTGCCTTTCCTATTTAGCACCCTGCTGTGTATAGCATTTACACAAAATGCATGTGCAAAACCTCAGACAGATAGTTCTTCCAAATCAAGCTATCAATCATTTGTTCCGAAAAATTGGAAAATTTTAGAAAAAGCGCAAGGCGATTTAAATCAGGACGGTCAAGCAGATCTCGCGCTGATTATTGAAGATACTAATCCCGAAAACCTTGTTGCAAATGCAGGTGTAGGCAATCATGTTCTGAATACCAACAAACGAAAACTTTTGATTTTATTCAAGCAAGAAAATGGTTATCAACTTGCAGCTAGCAATACTACTTTGCCAAACGAAGGTGATGTTGAATCACCTTGTCTCGCTGATCCACTTGGTGAATCCGAAGCCTTAAGCATTCAAAAAGGTGTACTTCGGGTTCATTTACATTACTGGCTAAGCTGTGGTTCATGGTATGTCACCAATCATACTTATACATTCCGATACCAAAATAATGCTTTTAAGCTGATCGGCTATGATGTAGATGATTTTCACCGTGCCACGGGTGAGAGTACAGCACGAAGCATTAACTTTTTAACAGGCAAGGTAAAAACTACAACAGATGAAAATGAATTTACAGAACAGACACAACCTGTCAAAGTTCAATGGTCCACCTTAAAACATCGCTACGCACTAAAATTTGAACAGGTTCAATTTAATCAGCCACAAGAGTTCAAATAAAATTAAGGTGGTGTTTCAAAAAGTAT
>NZ_DDLD01000094.1:0-14087 GCF_002339435.1 Acinetobacter sp. UBA2581
CAGACACAGTGCCTCTAATTTCAGAAGCATTTGACTGGGTTGATGGTGTTTATAAAGCTGCCACCATGGGTTCTGAAACAACTGCTGCTGCTGTTGGTCAACAAGGTATCGTTCGTCGCGACCCATTTGCGATGCTTCCATTTGCTGGCTACAACATGGCTGACTACTTCACTCACTGGTTAGAAATGGGTGAGAAAGTTGGCGAGAAAGCTGCTGCTGCTGGTAACAAGCTTCCTGGTATCTACAACGTGAACTGGTTCCGTCGTGATGCTGAAGGCAACTTCGTATGGCCTGGTTTCGGTCAAAACATGCGTGTTCTTGAGTGGATCATCGATCGTTGTGAAGGTCGTGCTGATGCTGTTGAAACTCCAATCGGCCGTGTACCTACTTACGAACAGCTCAACTGGACTGGTTCTGATTTCACTAAAGAACAGTTTGACCTGGTAACTTCTCAAGACAAAGATCAATGGATCAAAGAACTTGAAAGCCACACTGAATTGTTCAACAAATTAGGTGATCGTCTGCCAGAAGCGTTGAAAAAACGCCAAGCTGAACTTCTTGAAGCGGTTAAATCTGCTTAATTGCTGATTTAATTTTAAAAAGGTCGCGTAAGCGGCCCTTTTTATTATCTTAAGAAAAGGTGAAAGCCAATCTTTTAATCTGTTTTACATCTAAATAAAAACCACATTCACCGTTTATTAATCTCCTCAAAGAACATCATTTAACCAGTTAATCCAATATAAAAATCAAGCAATTACTCTAAACAAATGGTAAATCTATGTTTTATAAAAATATTTGAAAATTCCATTACTTATTAAGACTAAAGTCCTATAAAAACAGAAAACTTGGAGGCGTATAAGTATATGAAATCTCCTCACTTTCTCTCTCACTAAAACATAACTTTTTAGATTTTATAGCAATGAAAATTTAAAAAAGATGTGTTTTACAGCATTCCTTTGGAGCAATGTTGTGAATCAGCCACTTCCTGAAGCTGCTACACCGCAGCTTGACCGTAAAACACGGGTTAAATCTATTCTCGGTGGTTCTGCAGGTAACCTGGTCGAATGGTACGACTGGTATGTTTATGCAGCCTTTACCTTATATTTCGCTTCACAGTTCTTCCCTGATGGTGACAATACCGTCAAGCTCCTTCAAGCTGCTGCTGTATTCGCACTTGGTTTCTTGATGCGTCCGATTGGCGCATGGATTATGGGAATTTACGCTGACCGCAAAGGTCGTAAAGCCGGTTTAACACTTTCTGTATCTTTGATGTGTGTCGGTTCCCTCATTATCGCCTGTGCACCCACCTATGATTCAGTGGGCATGCTCGCCCCTGCGCTGCTGTTATTTGCTCGTTTATTACAAGGTCTGAGTGTAGGTGGTGAATACGGTTCAAGTGCCACCTACTTAACCGAAATGGCAGGTAAAAATCACCGTGGTTTCTACTCAAGCTTCCAGTATGTGACCCTGATCTCAGGTCAACTATTGGCACTGTGTGTACTGATTTTCCTACAACGCGCTTTGACTGAAGCACAACTCACTGAATGGGGCTGGCGCATTCCCTTCCTGATCGGTGCATTCCTGGCAATTGTAGTGTTCTGGATCCGTCGCGGTCTGGTAGAAACACAATCTTCAAAACAGGCCGTTGAACAGGCGAAAAAAGGTGGTCCTAAATCCGGTGCCTTAGCTTTATTCACTAAATACCCAAAACAGGCATTTACCGTGATCATGCTGACTGCAGGTGGTACTTTAGCTTTCAACACATTCACTACCTATTTGCAGAAATATCTGGTGAACACTTCAGGTTTTGAAAAAACTACTGCTACTGAAATTACTACCCTTGCAATCTTTGTATTCATGTTATTGCAACCAGTTGTGGGTGCACTCTCTGACAAAATTGGCCGCAAGCCAATCATGATTGCTTTTGGTGTGCTTGGTGTACTCTTTACCATTCCTATTTTTAATGGCTTAGGCTCAACTACCAACCCAACTACAGCATTCATGCTGTGTATGAGCGGTATGGTAATTGTAACTGGTTACACAGCGATTAATGCCGTAGTAAAAGCTGAGCTATTCCCTGCCCACATCCGTGCCTTAGGCGTAGCTTTGCCTTATGCGATTGCCAACACCCTATTTGGGGGTACAGCAGAACTGGTGGCTTTAAGCTTTAAAAATGCCGGCCATGAAAACTACTTCTTCTATTACATTACTGTTATGATTGGCCTGTCACTGCTGACTTATGTCTTTATGAAAGACACTAAAAAGCACAGCATGATTACTGATGACTAAGTAGCTGTATTGCTCTAGGAGCTTTCCGGATGGAAACATTCGGAAAGCTTTTTTATTGGAATTTTATGTTTACTGCCATTCCGCTATTTCGTTGCTATGGCATACTTGTCTGATAAAAATACGGGAAATCATCATGATGAAAAAAACAGTTTTTTTACTCGGCTTAACTATCGGCACTTTAGGCCTGACAGCATGTCAGACGGCACCTCAACAATTTAACGGTCAGACCGGATATGAAGTCCTGGAACGTTCAGAAAATACTGCGACCTTAAGCTACACATTAGCAGGACGACCAAGTCAGGATGAAAACAGATTACAAGCTGCTTGCAGACAAGTTCTTGGAACCTCTAAAAACTATAATATCCAGATTATCAATAGTCAGGAAATAGTTAACCCAACTCCAGAACAGGTTCAGTATGGCCGTCAACTCGGGGATAGTCGTACCCAGATCAGCTTGAGTAATACACCTGATTTATATAACAGTGAAAATCCAGGTGCCCGAGAGGCATTAGATGCCCGCCCTACCACTGTACGTGTGATTCGTTATACCTGCTCATAAAAACAGAGCATAAAAAAAGGGCTTGATGCCCTTTTTTATTTTTTAACTCTTGTGTTTTATTTGGTTCGATAGAAGCTAACATTGCGAAATTCGGGTGATTCATCCAGATCTGGCCAGGTGGTTGCACTGCGTTCATCCAGTTTGAGATATTGTGGATGACTAAAGTTTTTAACCCGGCTGTCTGCAACCCAGACCTCGGGTGCAAATTTCAGGAATTCATCCAGAAAGAAGCGGTTACACTGATCATAAAGCACGTCAGCCGCTAGCAGTATATCCACCTGTTCTGTTTTATAGAGATCATCCAGATATTCCAGCTCAACATCATTTAGCTCAGCATTGGCACGACAGGCATTCAGACTGACCTGATCGATATCGCAACAGATCACCCGCTTGGCTCCTGCCATTTTCGCAGCAATCGCAACTACACCGGAACCCGCACCAAAATCCAGCACTACCTTGTCTTTGACATGATGCGGTTCAACCAGCAGCCATTGTGCCATGGCCAGTCCAGATGCCCAGCAGAAGATCCAGTATGGCGTATCATTCCAGATCCGGCGAATCACTTCATCGTCAAGTTTGTCTGTCGGAAAAACTGGTGGAATCAGCCAGAGTGAAATCGGTGTTTCCGGCACTTGTTGCGCCGTTAGTTCACAATTGGGAATGACTTGATGTAAGGCTTGAAGTAAATGCTCAGGGGCTTTAGGAAATTGGAAGGTACAGCTCATGAAGAAAGCCTTGACGCGAAAATATCTTTATTGGAATTTATACATTAATCGGATACATGACCACGTCATTCGCAGCTGTTCGAGGCAGACTGAAATCTAATTCGTCCTGTTTTTGCGACACATCAACCACGCAAAAGAAATATGACGAGTTCTGCGAATGACAAATGGTTTTGGTTACTTTTGCCGAAACAAAAGTAACAAATGAACTTCTTACATCTTAATAGTCACGACGATACGACTCCGCCGTAACTAATTAAATTTCAATTAACCCAAAGCCTTCTCAGCAGCTTCTACAGTTTGACGAATTAAAGTTGTAATCGTCATAGGACCTACACCACCCGGAACTGGGGTATAAGCAGAAGCGATTTCTTCTATACCGACTAATTGAATATCGCCTACACCGCCGCCATCACGAGGGTGGAAACCTGCATCAACAACCACTGCACCTGGTTTGATCCAGTCTTTTTGAATCAGTTCAGCTTTACCCACTGCACCTACAATGATGTCAGCCTGTTTTACAAATTCAGGCAGGTTTTGAGTACGTGAATGGCAAATGGTCACAGTAGCATTCGCTTCAAGTAACATTGCTGCCATCGGTTTACCTAAAATCGCAGAACGACCAACCACTACCGCATGTTTACCTGCGATTTCAATGTTGTTTTCTTTCAGGATGGTCATAATACCTGCAGGAGTAGCGGAACCGTAAGCTGCTTCACCCATCGCCATACGACCATAACCTAGGCAAGTCACACCATCTACATCTTTTTCAAGCGAGATTGCATCGAAACAAGCACGTTCATCAATTTGTGCAGGAACCGGATGTTGTAACAGAATACCGTGAACATCCGGATTTGCATTCAACTTTTCAATTTCAGCCAGCAATTCTTCAGTAGTTGTTTCTTTTGGAAGCTCAACTTTTAATGAATCCATACCAACACGGCGGCAAGCATTACCTTTCATACGTACATAAGTTGCAGATGCGCCATCGTCACCCACCAAAATAGTCGCAAGAATTGGAGTACGACCTGATTTTGCCTTTAGCGCTTCTACGCGAGTTAACAAGTCAGCTTCAATTTGCTTCGCCAATGCACGACCGTCTAGAACTAATACCACGGCACTTCTCCCAAGTGTTGATATGAATCAATTTTGCACATTCTACATGATAATTCTGAATATTTTCCGCCATATGCTGTTTTTATGCGCATACAAATGAATATCCTATTGTTTTTTTTTCAGAGCTTGATAATATACGCATCAACAAGACGCGGCGGGGTGGCAGAGTGGTCATGCAGCGGACTGCAACTCCGTGGACGCCGGTTCGATTCCGACCTCCGCCTCCAATCTTGTTAAAGCCCGAGTGGTGAAATCGGTAGACACAGGGGATTTAAAATCCCCCGCCCACAAAGCGTGCCAGTTCGAGTCTGGCCTCGGGCACCATTCTTCTACTACTGAAGATGGTGTAAATAAAGAACCCAGCGAAAGCTGGTTTTTTTATGCCTGAAATTTGCTAAATCTAATTCTTAATAGAGTCTTATTAGTATTCACCAACCTGCTCTGCTTTCAAAATATTATCCAGCAGAGCGTAAATAACCTTCCAGATCCTGTTCCAGTTTTTCTTGAAAATGAATCGGTTCAATGATCTTTACATGTGGTAGCCAGTAACGTACCAGTGGCAGCAACTGCATTTCATGACGAATCTGACAACTAATCAACAATTCTCCAAACTCTGATTCCTGTTCGATCTGCTGTTCCGGAAATAAACGGCGCTCTTTAAAAAATACCGTGACTTCAGGTTGCACCTTCATCAAAACCTGCTGTTTTTGCTGGCCAAACCAGATGCTGTCTTCATCTGCCAGCATTTTCAGAACTTCAGGATCATGCTCAAAGCTTTCATTTTCAAAAACCAGTTTAACTTCCTGCAACTGACTTAAACGATAGGTTTTAAGCTCAGCTTCAGTGACACCGGCCAGATACCAGATGCCATGATGATGAATCAATCGGTATGGCTGGATGATCCGTACTTGATCGGAATATTGCAGCTCAATCTGCTGCCGTTTATAGATCGCCCCTGCAAGCAGCTTGAAATGCTCGGCAAACTGTTTGGCATCTTCAAAATAATAGCCTTTTGCCGAAAATACCTGATTTGCCCGCTCATCCAGCAATTCACGAATAAAAGACATATCCAGTGCGGGATACAAGTCACTGATTCCGGACAATTGTGCAAAATTCTGGATGTCCTGTAACTTGAAACGCCCTAAATATGAAGGCTCAAGATAATAGCGTTTGGTATTTTCATCCTGTATGAGCGGCAAATACGCATTCAGACGAACAAAATCACGCTCAATGGTACGGGTGCTGACCTGAAATTCTCGTGCCAGCTCCTGTACACTCAACTGATGCCCTATATTAAGTTTGGTTAAAATATTTGCCAAACGGTCTGCGAGGCGCTCATGCGTTGACGCATTGCCCTTCATAAATACCCTCTTCGTGCCGCTTGTGCAGCACAATGAATCATCTGCTTAGAATTTTTAAATTATGGGAAAATTATACAGCCAAATAAAAAGGAGATTAGAGTTATTCACTTCAACTTAAGGCTAATAGGCAAGGTGTTTTTTAGGATTTTTTACGACGTTTGTATTGAGGTTTCGGTGCTGAGTGGCTCAGCCGTTCCATATAGCGTTCCAGATGCAACATGGCTTGATACAGCTTGTGTAAATCGGAACGAAGTAACTGATTACGGATAATTGCTTTATGCAAACGCTTCAATGCACGAAAGCCATGTTCATGCGTATAAGGGGTCGACACTATCTTCATAATATACTTCCTTTTAATACGTGACATTTCATCTAATACCAAACAATTTAGTCAGATTATATTTAAGCGCTAATTTACTCCTCAGTTTTGACAGGTTGTGTCGAACAACCGACACTTTTTACCGTTTTTTAAAATTTATATCCCTATTTCAAGCAATTAATTTAAATTAGTTATCGTTTTTTATGCAAAATAAAAGCCAACAAAAGTTGGCTTTTAGTATTTCTATCACAAGAATAATTAGATGATTTCCACCACAATCTTACCAATATGTTCACCCGTATCCATCGTTGCATGCGCATCCTGAATCTGGTCAAATTTGAAGGTTTTATAGATCATCGGTAAACACTCACCTTTTGCCCAGAGTGGTGTCACATGCTCTTTCAGGCCTTGGGCAATTTCAGCTTTCTCAGCCGTATTGCGTGCACGCATGGTGGAGCCGGTAATGGTCAAACGTTTCATCATGATTTGACCCAATTTTACATCCTTAGCCTTAGCACCCCCCAGGAAGGCGATATACACCAGACGGCCATCACGACGCAGCAGATTCAGGTTTTTCTCCAGGTACGGTGCACCCACCATATCTAGAATCACATCTACACCAGCATTATCCGTAGCTTCATTGATGACATGCTCAAAGTCTTGGGTCTTGTAATTGATTCCTGTGGTCAGATGTGAAATCGCCTGGATTTTTTCATCACTGCCTGCTGTCGCAAAGGTTTTGATGCCTAATGATTTGCACAGCATTAAGGCTGTGGTTCCAATCCCGCTAGTTCCGCCATGAATCAGTACAGTCTCTCCTACCTTGGCCTTACCCATCTGGAACACATTTGCCCATACAGTGAAAAAGGTTTCTGGAATCGCCGCAGCCTGTACAAAGCTCACGCCTTCAGGAATGTTTAAAGCCTGGCTCTCTGGCACAACGCAATATTCTGCATAACCACCACCATTGGTCAGGCCACAGACTTTGTCACCTACTTTAAACTGACTTACTTCACTTCCGACTGCAACCACTTCACCGGCAACTTCCAGACCCGGTACCGGAGTCACTCCCTTAGGCATTGGATACAAGCCCTGACGCTGCAAGATATCCGGACGGTTAATCCCGAAAGCATGTACCTTGACTAGCACTTCGTCTGCTTTAGGTTCAGGGATGGCAACGGTTTCATAAGCGAGTTTCTCTACACCACCCGGTTCTGTAATGATGACTTGTTGCATGCTATGTTGCGTCATGGATTCTTTCCCTAATATTCACGTTTCGTATTTTTCGAACTTATTTGAACATAGAAATGCTATGGATTGAAGCAGCATGGACTTATGTATAATCAGCTGCCTATTTAGTAAATTGATATAAGACCACTGATGACAATAATTACAAAAGCGAAAACCGAGGATATCGACGCTATTCTTGAAATCTGGTTCCAGGCTTCTTTAAAGGCGCATGATTTTATTCCTACTAGTTATTGGGAAAATCAGCTGCTTCCAATGCGAGATGTATATTTAACCCTTAGCAGAAAACTATGTCCTTAAAGAAAATCATACGGTGCTTGGCTTTGTTTCGTTATTAAAATCGGAAAATGTCTTAGCTGCGCTTTTCATTGATCCAGAGCAACAAGGTGCTGGCTATGGCCGCTGTTTAGTTAATTTCTTAAAACAGCAATGTAATCAGCTGCATTTAAATGTCTATGCTGCAAATACATCAGCAGTTCATTTTTACCAAAAGCAGGGTTTTAAGATGATCAATCAAGGAATCGATGAGAATACCGGTCAGGCTGAACTCACTATGAGCTGGTTTAAATCTTAATTTTGAAATGATGAGAGCAAATTCATGTCAGCAGTCATCACCTACAATGAAGATAATCACAGTGACTTCGAATGGTTTGAAGGCCTTGCTGTGATCCGGTTCTATGCTGACTGGTGCAAGCCCTGTGTACAGAATTTTCCAGTTTTTGAGAAACTGGCAGTGCATTATGCTGGGCAAAAGCCAGAAATTAAGTTCGGTAAGATCAATGTTGATCAATCACCGATTCTGACCTTACGCTATAACGTCTATGGCCTGCCTTCTACTCTTATCTTTAAAAATGGACAGATTATTTACCGTATTGCTGGTGTGAAAAGCCTAACTGAAATGAAATCTATTTTATTTCAAGTTCTAAATGAATCATCCGATTCCGACTGATTCAAGCGGCTCAATCTTTTATTTAGCAGATTGATCTGGCATCTGCACAAACTGTATCAGGAATTTACGTACCAGCGGCAAGACAAGTAGAATCAGTGGAAATGCCACCAGCCATGACAGTCCCCAAGCATGTAACCATAGCGAGATAAACGCATTGCTCCAGCCTTTATTCAGCAGCATGTTAAAACAGGAAATCGCGCCACTCATAATGCCGGAAAGAATCAAGGGCATTAACCAGTTCAGATGTTTTGGGTGAAATTTTGGGAGATTTTTTTCATAAATGACCTTTAGAATACTTACTTACTTTCCTTCACTTTGCACTTTAACTGTCTGTTTCAGGGATTTCATAAACTGGGCAAATTGCGGCATGAATTCCTTGAAGAGTGGCAAATCTTTATTTTCCAGCATGACTTCACTAAACAGTTTTAAACCAACAGTAAATGCCTTGGTGCTTTCCGAATCGAGCAACTGACTGGCTTGAAGTTTTTCCAGTATTTTAAAGATGTCATCGTGATTACCCATCTGAAACTGTAGCTCCTCAGTATAGGTTGATGGATTACCTTGAGCATCAGCCAGATGTTTAACAGTCACTTCATATTGATGTTGTTTCATGTCCTGCTCCTACAGTTGACGGATATTAATTGCAGCCTGTTCAATCTGGGCAGCAATATCACTGAGCTGCTCTGGACGAAGTTCATTTTGCAGTTTGAATCGTAATGAAGCTTTCAGGTTTTCCATTGAATTATGGATATCGATATAGCGTTCATCTTCTTGAATACGGCGACGGGTTTCAAAACGGCTAAGCACTTTTTCTAGGGTTTCCCGACTATATTCAAGATGCTCACGGCCTTTGTCTGTAATGTGATACTGCTTACGCTCATCAGCACTCATAACTACTTGGGTATATTGCTGTTCTTCAAGATAGTTAATCGTCGGGCAGATCGTGCCTGTACTCGGTTTATAGTCCCCCCCAACCAAAGCAGCAACATCTTTGATAATGTCATAGCTGTACTTAGGCGCTTGAGCAATAAAATGCAGCACGAGCAGTTTCATTTCACCTGCTTCAAAGAGGCGTTTACGAGGTTTTGCGGGACTTTCTCGTTCTTCTGTTAAGACAAAATGAGGTGTTTTAGACATAACAAAGATATATCTTAAATTTAATTAAGATATATCTTATTATAGATAATATTGAATTTATTTCAAGTAAAGCAATAAAAGTTAAATTTAAGAAGAAAAGTAGGCACGAAATACTTGTGAAAAACATCCTTCCTTATAAAGCCATTTTCTCAGTTGAGATTACAACACTTTAACTAGGAACCTTTTGTATAGTTACTGTCTTATCTAAATGTATAAAAATAGATGATTTATAATCTTAGTGCCTCAACTTAAATTTTAACTTTTATATTCTCGCACCATCCGATCACTAACATCTTCCGGATAGCAAAGCGGTGCATAACCACCAGCACGGTTATAAGCACTACGCTTGCCGCAACGACTACCATTACGCGCTGTATTGTAAGGACATGGACAATTACCCGGATAACTCTCAATGGATTCTTTAATAATTTTCTGTTTAATTGCTTCCGCACTTTGGCTGCCCTGCTTGGCTTCTACTCCAAAAGCTACACATAGCCCAATTAGTAATAATAATTTTTTCATACATTCCCCCATCTGAGAGCATTGTATAAAGCAGCGAATAAATTGAAAGATCACATTTTTATTATTCGAATGATTTTTAAACAATCAAAATTCAGACAATAAAAAACCCGCCTTACAGCGGGTTTTTCTTAAATCAGTCCAGCCTTATAGACGAACCAATTCCACAATTTTCTCAGCCAGTTCTTCAACTGCATCGGCTGTGTAAGTCACATCTGTACTTTCTGTAAGGTCAGTAATCACTACTACACCAGTTTCACGAACAAGCGCAACCTGTTCAGCAGTCAGACCCGCTTTCGCAATTGCAACCACACCTTGTTGAATCAACAGGCTTTCAAGTGCTTGAGCATTTTCTAGCGCTTTAGCAGTGACAGTGACTGCAGCAGGTTTTTGACCTAAACGTGCAGCACGTGCTTCAGCAGTAACAGGCTCGTTATGTGCAGTCCATTCCACTGCAGCTTCAACCATACCCGCACCAACCGTCACGTTGCTTAGACGGTCGATGAAGATGAATGAACCTGTGTAACGGCTGTCTTGATAACGGTCAAATACCACTGGCGCATCAAATTCGATAGTGACATCAGCAATCGCATTCAGATCAAGCTGCTCTACTTGTAGTTTTTCCAATGTGTTGACATTGGTACGGTAGTTAATTTTCGCAACTTTCGCAGGGATAGTTTGAGTACCAAACTTCACATTATAAAGTTTGCCAACGACAAGCGGCTGATCGTTCATCCACACTACAGACGCGCGAGCAGAACGTGAAATCAGTGGTTGTTCACCCGCTTTTACCAACACGTTACCACGTGAAATATCAATCTCATCGTTCAGTGTTAAAGTAACAGCTTGACCAGCTACAGCATGATCCAGATTACCATCAAAAGTGACGATTTCTTTTACTGTCGATTTCTTGCCAGATGGCAGCGCAACAATTTCATCACCAACTTTCACTTCACCCAGTGCGATGGTACCGCAGAAACCACGGAAGTCGAGGTTAGGACGGTTTACATACTGAACTGGGAAACGGAATTCATCTTTGCTGGTATTACGCGTAATTTCTACAGTTTCCAACGTCTCCATTAAGGTTTGACCTTGGTACCACGGCGTATTTGGTGATTTGTTTACAACGTTATCACCGTTCAACGCAGAAATCGGTGTGAAAATAATATTTTCAGGTTTACGATCGCCCAACTGATCCACGAACTTGTTGTACTCAGCCTGAATTTCATTGAAGCGTGCTTCAGAGAATTCAACTAGGTCCATCTTGTTCACTGCAACCACGATATTACGAATACCTAACAGGCTCGCAATGAATGAGTGACGACGTGTTTGAGTCTGAACACCGTAACGCGCATCGATTAGGATGATGGCAAGATCCGCAGTCGACGCACCTGTCGCCATATTACGGGTATATTGCTCGTGTCCCGGGGTGTCGGCAATGATGAACTTACGTTTTTCAGTAGAGAAATAACGGTAAGCCACATCGATTGTAATACCCTGCTCACGTTCAGCTTGCAGACCATCTACAAGAAGTGCAAGGTCAGGTGCATCGCCAGTCGTACCGACTTTTTTAGAGTCACGGGTAACCGCTTGCAGCTGATCTTCATAAATCAGTTTTGAATCATAAAGCAGACGACCGATCAGGGTTGATTTACCATCATCCACGTTACCGCAGGTCAGGAAACGCAATAAGTCTTTATTTTCGTGCTGTTTCAAATAAGCCAAAATGTCTTGGCTAATAAGTTCTGATTGGTGAGACATCGCTCATAGCTCCACAAATACGTTGAAATCGGTTTCTTTTAATCCCTCTAAATCTCCCTTTGTTAAGGGAGACTTTTTCTCCCCTCTTTGGAAAAGAGGGGCCGGGGGAGATTTCTCTTAGAAGTAACCTTCCTGCTTTTTCTTTTCCATCGAACCTGCTTCATCATGGTCGATCATACGGCCTTGACGTTCAGATGTGGTCGCTAAAAGCATTTCCTGGATAATTTCCGGTAAAGTTGTTGCAGTTGATTCAACTGCACCAGTCAGAGGGTAACAACCTAAAGTACGGAAACGAACCGATTTCATTTGTGGCACTTCGCCTGGATTCAGGCGCATACGCTCATCATCAACCATAATCAGCGTACCATTACGCTCAACGACTGGACGTTCAGCAGCTAAGTACAATGGAACAAGTTTGATATTTTCAAGATAGATATATTGCCAGATGTCCAGCTCAGTCCAGTTAGACAATGGGAATACGCGAATACTTTCGCCTTTGTTCACTTTACCATTGTAAAGGTTCCAAAGTTCTGGGCGCTGGTTTTTCGGATCCCAACGGTGTTTAGAGTCACGGAATGAATAAACACGTTCTTTGGCACGTGATTTTTCTTCGTCACGACGTGCACCACCGAAAGCAGCATCAAACTGATATTTATCCAAAGCCTGTTTCAAGCCTTGGGTTTTCATAATGTCAGTATATTTAGAGCTACCATAGTCAAATGGGTTTACGCCCGCATCACGACCTTCTTTGTTCTGATGCACGATCAGATCAAAGCCATGTTCTTTGGCCATGTTGTCACGGAACTTGATCATGTCTTTGAATTTCCAGCCGGTATCTACATGAAGTAGCGGGAATGGAAGTTTTGCAGGATAAAACGCTTTCAGTGCTAAATGCAGCATGACTGCTGAATCTTTACCGATTGAATAAAGCATAACCGGATTTTCAAACTCGGCAGCAACTTCGCGAATGATGTGAATACTCTCAGCTTCAAGCTGTTTAAGATGAGTAAGTCTTTCCTCATTTAATGACATGGACAACCTGCGTATTACACGTGTACTTATTACACTTTATAAAATTTATATTCATTATAGTGATTAACTTCTCATAACGATTGCTTGTTTTGTGATATTCATATATTAAAACGTCATATAAAAATTCACTAATATCAACTATCAGTTTTTATGAATCTGATAGCTTAGCTAAATAAAGACAATTGATTGTTTAGTCAAAGCACTCTGGAAGATTACTTTTAGTAATGAAATGATATATTAATCATCTAAACGGACAGTTCACATCGTGGTGAAAAAAAATTAGAGTAGGATTAGTTCTTCCAATTTATAAACTATGTATGCCTTATAACGAATTTGATTTAGGGCGTGTCCTCATTTGAAGAATTGGTTTTAAATACTTAAAATCCTCCTTTAAGTTATTTTTATTTCTATATTTTCAATGGCACGTACTCTTCTTACCGATGATATCTGGCACCAAATTCAAGATACTATGCGATTACATGGTTGCTACCGTTCAAAGAATAGTAGAAATATCATGGAAGCGATCTTATGGAAACTACGTACGGGTGCGACATGGCGTGATATTCCTCAAGAACTTTGCCCTTGGCAAACTGCTTACAATCGCTTTAATCGCTGGGCAAGTAAGGGATTATGGGATAAATTTTTTTTAGATTACGAGGCATTCTGGATCAGGAATGGGTATTCATTGATGGAAGCTACATACGCGTGCATCAACATGCAAGTGGAGCTCGGCATGGTTTCGAAAGAGCAATTGGACAATCACGCGGTGGACGAACAACAAAAATACATCTTGCAACCGACGCGAATGGATTACCGATTGATTTTAAAATCACTGGGGGTGACGTCCACGACAGTCAAGTTGCAAAACAACTGATTGATATTGTAGGCGAGGCAACTTATCTCATTGCTGACAAGGGGTATGATGCTGAGCACATTAGAATATGTGCCAAAAACAAGAATATGATTCCCATTATTCCATTGAGATCAAACAGTAAAAGATCAAATAAGGAATTTGATAAATATATATAAATTAAGACATTTAGTTGAAAATGCTTTTGCGAGATTGAAGCATTTC
>NZ_DDLD01000083.1:0-12368 GCF_002339435.1 Acinetobacter sp. UBA2581
TAATAGTGCGTAAGTCCTATCTAATTTTTATTAAAAAATAACTTTTTTACGTTTTTGAGAGAAAAAATCTTGATTTATGGGTTTAGAAACCGTAGTTTTATATAAAATAAAATTTCGCTATACAAAATAAATGGAGATTTTTGATGGAACAGGTAGTTCAAGTAGAGCAAATCTCGACACATGTGGCGATGGTCAAGATCCATCGTCCAGAAGCTAAAAATGCCCTGAATACAGAAGTGCGCCAGAAACTGGCTGCGGCTTTTCTGCAATTGAATGACGATGAAAATATCCGTGCCATTATTCTCACTGGCGGTGAAACTGATTTCGCTGCAGGCGCTGACCTTAAAGAATTAGCCAATGCTGAAACGATCCAGATGATGCAACGTCGTACTGAACGTTACTGGCAAGCCATTGCGCAGTGTTCAAAGCCGGTGATTGCAGCAGTAAACGGTTATGCATTGGGCGGTGGCTGTGAACTGGCGATGCATGCGGACATTATTATTGCCGGAAAAAGTGCCCAGTTCGGTCAGCCTGAAGTCAAAGTAGGGGTAATGCCGGGTGCGGGTGGTACACAGCGTTTATTCCGTGCCGTGGGTAAATTCCATGCGATGCGTATCATCATGACGGGTTGTCTGGTACCAGCGCCGGAAGCTTATCAGATTGGCCTGGTGTCTCAAGTAACGGAAGACAGCGAAACCCTGGCAACAGCAATCAAGATGGCTGAAGGTCTGGCAAAAATGCCGCCAATCGCGCTTGAGCAAATCAAGGAAGTGGCTTTACTGGCGGAAGATGTGCCACTCAATGCCGGCTTAATGCTGGAACGAAAATCCTTCCAGATGCTGTTTTCTTCAGAAGATCAAAAAGAAGGTATGCAAGCCTTTATCGAAAAACGTAAACCAAATTATCAGGGACGATAAGCATGAGCATTCAAATTCAGAAAATCGGTATTATTGGCGTAGGCACGATGGGTGCGGGTATTGCCCAGATCGCAATTCAGTCGGGCCATGATGTCGTGTTGTTTGATGCCAAAGCGGGTGCTGCAGAACAGGTACAGGAAAAGCTGGCTAAAACATTAAATACCCTGGCTGATAAAGGTAAATTTAGCCATGAAAAAGCTGCTGAAGATCTTGCTCATTTATCCATTGCTCAGCAGATCGAAGACTTGAAAGATTGCGATTTAATCGTTGAAGCGATTATTGAAAATCTGGAAATCAAACAAAAGCTGATGCAGCAACTTGAAGACATTGTGAAACCGGAAACGATTCTGGCATCTAATACATCTTCATTGTCGATTAGTGCGATTGCTGCCAATTGCAGTCAGCCGGAACGCGTTGCTGGTTATCACTTTTTTAACCCGGTTCCACTGATGAAAGTGGTTGAGGTGATTGAAGGCTTTAATACCCGTGCTGATATTGTGGATGCACTCACCCAGTTATCGACCAAGATGGGACATCGCCCGGTAAAAGCTAAAGACACCCCAGGATTCATTATCAATCATGCTGGCCGTGCTTTTGGTAGCGAAGCCTATGCGATTTTGAATGAAAATGTCACTCCATTTTATGACATTGACCGCATCTATCGTGACGGGATCGGTTTCAAAATGGGACCATTCGAGTTAGGCGATCTGACCGGCATGGATGTATCTCATCCGGTAAGTGAATCGATTTATCACCAGTATTATGAAGAAACACGTTATCGTCCAAGCGTGATTACCCGTCAACGTTTTATTGCCAAACAGTTGGGTCGTAAAACCGGTAAAGGTTTTTACGATTATACCTCGGGGAGCAAAGTAGGTGATGTGGGTCCGACACTAGTTGAAAAGCTGGATCAATATCCATCGGTTTGGCTGGGTACAGAATATAGCGAAGACCGTCAGGCGCTTGAGCAATATCTACAGCAGTTCAATATCCAGATCGAGCAGACTGACGCACCTTCAGCAGATGCTTTAATTTTAATTGCGACTTATGGTGAAGATGCCACTTCAGCAGCAGTCCGTTATCAAGTGTCTCCGCAGCAAGTAGTCTGCATTGATCTGCTTTACGGCTTAAATAAACACCGTACTTTGATGCCAACGTTTGTGACCAAAGCTGAACTGGTAAACGCAGCGCAATCGATTTTCAATCTGGATGGTGTGACTGCAAGCACAATTCAGGAAAGCGTCGGTTTTGTAGCGCAACGTGCTTTGGCCATGATTGTGAATCTTGGCTGTGATATTGCCCAGCAAGGTGTTGCAACCGTAGAAGATATCAACGTTGCCGTGAAGTTAGGCCTTGGTTATCCATACGGCCCAATTGAATGGGGCGATGTACTGGGTGCGGAAAAAATTCTGAAAATTTTAGACCGCATGACTGCAATTACCCGTGACCAGCGTTACCGCCCAAGTCCTTGGTTGCGCCGCCGCGTTCAGCTCGGTTTACCTCTTATTCATACTACACATTAATTAAAAAGTTAAAGGAATAACACTCATGTTAAATGCCTATATTTATGATGGTTTACGTTCTCCAATCGGTCGCCATGCAGGAAGCCTGGCAACTGTACGTCCAGATGATCTGGCAGCAACAGTCATTAAAAATCTGCTAGAAAAAACCGGTATTCCAGCAGCTGACGTAGAAGATGTGATCTTTGGTAGCACCAACCAGGCCGGTGAAGACAGCCGTAACGTGGCTCGTTTTGCGGCACTGCTTGCAGGTATGCCTGTGACCGTTCCAGGTCAAACTGTAAACCGTCTTTGTGCTTCAGGCTTGGGCGCTGTGATTGATTCAGCACGTGCCATTACCGCAGGTGAAGGCGAGCTGTATATTGCAGGTGGTGTAGAAAGTATGACGCGTGCACCGTTTGTAATGGGTAAAGCTGAAAGCGCGTATTCACGTGATGCCAAAATCTATGACACCACGATTGGTACACGTTTCCCAAACCGTAAATTTACTGATCAGTTTGGCGCGCACAGCATGCCAGAAACAGGTGATAACGTCGCTGAAGAGTTTGGCATTACGCGTGAACAGGCAGATACTTTTGCTGCTGCATCACAAGCGAAATATCAAGCTGCAAAAGAAGCAGGTTTCTTTGAAGGTGAAATTACCCCAATTGAAGTTTCACAAGGGCGTAAATTACCGCCTAAATTAGTGACTGAAGATGAACATCCACGTCCATCTTCGACATTTGAAGCATTATCCAAGTTAAAACCGCTTTTCGAAGGTGGTGTAGTCACTGCGGGTAATGCATCAGGTATCAATGACGGCGCTGCAGCACTGATTATCGGCAGTGAAAAAGTTCAGGAACAGTATGGCTTAAAACCTTTAGCTCGTATCCTGTCTTCTGCAGCCGCTGGCATTGAGCCACGCATCATGGGCGCAGGTCCAATCGAAGCAATCAAAAAAGCCGTTAAACGTGCAGGTTTGACGCTAGATGATATGGACATTATCGAGATCAATGAAGCATTTGCCAGCCAGGTGTTATCTTGCCTGAAAGGTCTGGATGTTGCATTTGATGATCCGCGTGTGAATCCAAACGGTGGTGGTATTGCGATTGGCCATCCATTGGGCTGTTCAGGTGCGCGTTTGGCCTTAACCGTCGCACGTCAATTACAGCGCACTGGTAAAAAATATGCCGTGATCAGTTTATGTATCGGTCTGGGTCAAGGACTGGCGATGGTGATTGAAAACCCTGAAGCTGCATAACAGCTTTAGTCATCGTATTAATGCCATGTATAGATAATATACATGGCATTTTTTATTAGACTATTTATATAGAAATAAAAATTCCTGCATATCGCAGGGATTAATTAAATCAGCGTAAGGATTATTTGCGGTCAGTGACCAATAAAGTTGCTGAACCAAAGGCATAAATTTTACCGTCTTTGTCGACAATTCGGCCTTCTGAGGTCAGCACATTGCGTCCGATCCGGATCACTTCACCAATGGCTGTATAAGTTTCACCATTTTTCATGGCTTTGAGCATTTTGACATTCAGGTCAATAGTGGAAAAACTGACGCCAGCATCAACTGTGGTATGCACTGCTGCACCAGTTACGCTATCCAGAACAGTGGCGCAAAATCCACCATGAATGCCGCCTTGCAGATTGAAGTGACGTTCATCTGGATAAACTTCATATTCCACATAGTTTTCATGGACGACACTGAGTTTCATGGGAATCAGTTGTCCCATCGCTGAACCAGGCAATTCGCCATTTTTAATTGCGGTTAGATATTCAAGTCCATTCATTTGAGTTGTAGTCATATCGTTTCCCTTTAATAAAATATTTCGCTTTATGAAATAATATTCTGTTTTTCTAAAATTATGATATAACAGATAGTGATCGAAATGCTATATTTTTCTAGGATGGAATGATGACAATAAAAAATCTCGTTACAGCTGCTGAATGGCAGGCACGCTGTGAACTGGCAGCGCTTTATCGCATTATTGCGCATTATCGGATGACTGACCTGATTGATACCCATATCAGTTTAAGAGTTCCAGATCAGCCTGACTGCTTTCTGATTAATCAGTATGGGGTCGCATTTGAAAAAATGCGTGCCTCAACGCTGGTGAAGATTAATCATGAAGGACAGGTGGTAGAAAGCTATGAACAAGATAAGCCAGTGAATATGGCAGGCTTCGTGATTCATTCTGCGATTCATGAAGCACATCCTCATCTGAATTGTGTTATTCACACCCATACCGCGGATGGAATTGCTGTTTCTGCACAGAAACACGGACTTCTTCCAATTTCCCAGCACGCCATGAAATTTTATCAGCATGTGGCCTATCACGAATATGAAGGCGTTGCGCTTTCAACTGACGAACAAGAACGCTTGATTCAGGACTTGGGCGACCATCGTGCTATGATTTTACGCAATCACGGACTATTAACGGCTGGGGAGACCATTGCACGGGCTTTTCATGAAATTTATTTTCTGGAACGCGCCTGTCAGGCACAGGTGAAAGCCTTAAGCGGCGGTGCCGAATTGCATTATCCAGCAGAAGAAGTCCGAATTAAAACAGCCAAGCAGTTCGCGAGTCCTCTCATTGAACCGATATTACAGCATGCCTGGCAGGCCGCTTTGTCCCTGATTGAGCATCAATATACGGAGTATGCATCATGATTGTTATTTCCAGTTCTGTACCGAATATTGAGGCCATTTTGGTCAAGTCTTTTCAAAAATATGCGCCTCCAGGCAGTTTCTGTACAGTGGACAGCCCTGAAGCTGAACGGGCAACCACAGTTGCTGCCTGGTTTCCAGATCTGGAAAAAGTGCAGCAGCTACCAAAGCTTGGCCTGATTCATTCGATTGCTGCTGGGGTAGAACATTTAAACTTAAATGCTGTACGCCCAGATCAAGCCGTTTGCAGGGTACTGGATCCACATCATCAAAAAGGCATGTTTGATTATCTGCTTTGGGGCGTGCTGTATTTTCAGCGTTATTTTGACCTCATGATCCAGCAGCAAAAGCAGCAGCTGTGGAAGCAATATCGCCAGAGCTATAGCCATCATATCCAGATCGGGATTATGGGACTGGGGCATATGGGCGGATACGTAGCAGAACGCTTTGCTGACATGGGCTATCAAGTCTCTGGTTGGTCGAATTCCCCAAAAGATATTAATCAAGTTAAAAGTTATGTGGGCCAAGAACAGCTTTCCGAGTTCCTGGCTCAAAGTCAGATTCTGATTAACCTGCTACCCCTTACCGAAGAAAATACCGGGATTCTTTCTGCTGAATTATTTCAGCAACTGCCTGAACAGGCAGCTTTGATTCATGTCGGGCGTGGCCAGCATTTAATCGAGCAGGATTTATTGGATGCACTGGATTCTGGTCATCTGCGTGGTGCGATTGTTGATGTATTTGAGCAGGAACCGCTACCTGCTGACCATCAACTCTGGCAGCACGAAAAAATTGTGGTGACACCACATGTGGCCTCACATGCCCCAATGTCTGTGGTGGTAGAGCAGATTCTGGAAAATGACCGCCGTTTAAATCAAGGCCTGGATTTGTGTCATCAGGTGGATGTCAATAAAGGCTATTAATTGTAGGGATACAGATAAAAAATAAGGAAATTGATGATGTGGGAAATGATTCAGACTCAGGTTCAGCAAGGCGTCGCTACTTTAAGTTTTAATCGGCCAGATTCACTGAACAGTTTTAACCGGCAAATGCATGAGGAAGTGCAACAGGTTTTGAAAAGCTGGAATACGAATCCGGATATTCGGGTGATTGTGATTCTGGGTAATGGCCGGGCATTTTCTGCGGGGCAGGATTTAAAAGAACGGGCTGGACAGCTTGGCAATGTACCTTTGCCACCAGAGGGTTCGCTGGCTAAATACTATAATCCTTTGATCAACCTGATTCGCAAAAGCCCTAAACCTGTGATTGCAGCGGTAAATGGTGTGGCTGCCGGTGCAGGGGCTAATATCGCACTGGCTTGCGATCTGGTCATTGCCAAGGAAAGTGCCAAATTTATTCAAGCCTTTTCTAAAATCGGCTTAATTCCTGATGCCGGCGGTACCTGGATGTTGCCGCGTTTAATTGGTTATGCACGCGCTATGGCATTAACCTTACTCGGTGAACCTGTGCATGCCAAAGAGGCTGCTGAAATGGGCATGATCTGGAAAATGATCCCTGATGCAGAATTTGATGCTTATATCGAAGAACTTGCACAGCGACTGGCACAACAGCCGACCTATGCACTGGCTTTAACTAAACAGGCGCTGCAACGCAGTGCTGAAAATAGCATGGATCAGCAACTGGAGCTGGAACAAAACCTGCAATATCTGGCCCTGAGTAGTCAGGATTATAAAGAAGGTGTACAGGCCTTTGTCGAAAAACGCCCCGCACAATTTACCGGGCGCTAAGGAGAGCATTCATGAAAATTCAAACGCGTATTACCCAGCTTTTAGGCATTCGTTATCCGATTATTCAGGGCGGCATGATGTGGGTCGGTACTGCAGAAATGGCCAGTGCAGTCTCCAATGCAGGTGGTTTGGGAACGCTGACGGCATTGACACAACCCACACCTGAAGCGCTGACCAAGGAAATTGCACGCTGCCGTGAAATGACAGATCAGCCTTTTGCAGTAAATCTGACTTTATTGCCCGCTGTAAACCCACCGCCGTATGCCGAATATCGACAGGCTATTATTGAAAGTGGAATCAAGATTGTAGAAACGGCAGGCAACAAACCACATGAACACATTGAAGCCTTTAAACAGCATGGCATCATTGTGATTCATAAATGTACCTCGGTACGTCATGCACTTTCAGCACAAAGAATCGGCGCGGATGTGATCTCGATTGACGGTTTTGAATGTGCTGGTCATCCGGGTGAAGACGGTATTCCCGGACTGATTCTGATTCCAGCAGCCGCTGATCAACTCACTGTACCGATTGTAGCCAGTGGTGGTTTTGCGGATGGTCGTGGCTTGGTGGCAGCACTTGCTTTAGGTGCAGAAGGCATCAATATGGGAACACGTTTCTGTGCCACACAAGAAGCGCCGATCCATCCAAATATCAAGCAGTTTTATGTCGACAATGATGAACGGGCAACGCATCTGCTTTACCGTCAGTTCAGGAATACTGCGCGTGTTGCGAAGAATGCAGTATCTGATCTCGTCGTTAAAATGGGTGAAGATCCAAATCTGGAATTTGAACAGATTCGCCCTTATGTCAGTGGCTTAAAAGGCAAGCTGGCTTTGGAAAATGGCGATGTTAATGCAGGCATACTGACAGCAGGTCAAGTAATGGGATTGATCCATGACATTCCAACCTGTCAAATGCTGATTGACACTATCATGCAAGAAGCAGAACAGATTGTTCAGCAACATTTGGCTCAGTTTTTCCCGCGCTAGATCGTTTCATTTTGGTCATTTAATCAAAAGCCATTCATTACCGAATGGCTTTTTTATACCAAAGTTTTAATTTTTTAAATGTGATTTTTTATGTCATGACTAGATTTTATCCATGAACTTATATTATATTCGACCTAAAACATAATTTCGTATTATGAAATTAATTGTCATAAATATACAAATTAGAACTCATACAAGGGAATTACGATGAGAAATTATATTGCGCCATTAAAAGACATGAAGTTTGTCCTGAAAGATCTGCTCAATGTTGAACAGAAATACACAGGCTATGCAAAGTTTGCAGACAAAGTTTCTATGGATATTATGGAACAATATCTGGAAGTCGCTGCGGACTTTTGCCAAAACGAACTTCTGCCAATTAATGCAACAGGCGACCAGCAGGGCTGTCGTTTGCAGGATGGCGTCGTAACTACACCGGATGGTTTTAAAGCGGCTTATGACAAATATGTAGAACTTGGCTTTACCTCACTAACCGGCGATGAAAAATATGGCGGCCAAGGCTTCCCGACTTTATACCGTATTGCCATTTCAGAAATTATCACAGCGACCAACTGGTCTTGGGGTATGTATCCAGGCCTGTCACATGGTGCGATGCGTACCTTGGAACATCATGGTAGCGACGAACAGAAACAGAAATTCCTGGTACCTTTAATTGCAGGCCGCTGGACAGGCACCATGTGTTTAACTGAATCACATGCGGGTTCTGATCTGGGCCTGATCCGTACCAAAGCGGTGCCAAAGGAAGATGGCAGCTACAGCATCAGCGGTGAGAAAATCTTTATTTCTGCAGGTGAGCATGATCTGGCTGAAAATATCGTGCATATTGTGTTAGCACGCTTACCGGATGCGCCTGCCGGCACCAAAGGTATTTCACTGTTCATCGTGCCTAAATACAATCTGGATGAAGCTGGGAATGTAGCTTCTCGCAATGGCGTGGTGTGTAGCGCGATTGAACACAAGATGGGTATTCATGGCAATGCGACCTGTGTGCTGAATTTTGACAATGCCAAAGGCTTCCTGATCGGGCCTGAAAACCGCGGCTTGAACTGCATGTTTACCTTTATGAACTCTGCGCGTATTGGAACGGCGATTCAGGGTCTTGCTGCAGCTGAATCTTCTTATCAAGGTGCATTGGCTTATGCCAAAGACCGTCTGGCGATGCGTTCACTTGAAGGTGCGAAAGAGCCAAATCTGCCTGCGGATCCAATCATCGTGCATCCGGCAGTACGTAATATGTTACTGACTCAGAAAGTATTTGCAGAAGGTTCACGTGCCTTGGCTTATTATCTGGCTACGTATGCAGATATTGCTGAAGCAACAGATAATCCTGAAGAGAAAAAAGCCGCAGAAGATCGTCTGGCATTATTAACCCCAATTGCTAAAGCATTAATGACTGAAACGGGTGTAGAAGCAGCCAAACACGGTATGCAGGTCTTTGGTGGACACGGCTATATTGCTGAACATGGCATGGAACAGATTGCCCGTGATGCACGTATTGCTAGCCTCTATGAAGGCACCACTGAAATTCAGTCTATTGATTTACTGGCTCGTAAAGTGCTGGGTTCGAAACTAGGTTTATTGACTGCATTAACAGATGAGATTCAGGGCTTTGTAAAAGAACATCAGCAACATGCCCAGTTCAACCAGCAAGTGGCACAAGTGAGCCAGTTGACTGAGCAATGGCTAGAATTAACCAAAACCATTCAGTCTCAGGCGCAACAGTCTGCCAATGAAATCGGTGCGGCATCAGTCGATTACTTATATTTCTCTGGTTATGTAGTGTCTTCATATTTATGGCTAAAAATGGCGATTACGGCTCAGCAAAAGATTGAAGAAGGCAATACTGATCCGTTCTATGCAGCGAAGATCAAAACCGCACAATTCTTCTTTGCACGTATTCTGCCAAGAACTTCAACCCACCTTGCCAATATTCAGGCCGGTGGTGAGAGCTTGTTCCTACTGACTCCTGAAGAGTTTAAATTCGATTAATCCTTTTACCCACGATCAATCTCTCGATCGTGGGTCTTTTTTTAATTTCTATTTTTTCATCCTGCACAATATTCAATATCGATGGGTACTTTTCAGTATTACATCGGCCATAAAACAACAAGATCAGGAGTCTATATGGATTTAGACACGATTACACGACAATGTCCTTATGGTGATCAACAACTCACTTATCATGAAGTCGGACAGAAATCCTCATATCCCACCATTATTCTGATTCATGGCACAGGTGGAAATACCGACAAACATTTCAGTTATATTTTCCCCATGCTCGGTATTCATCAGCGGGTTTTATCCATTGATTTGTATACCCCGGATAAAGCCGATCTGGCAGTGACTGATTTTAGCCAGCAAGTTGAAGCACTGATCCATCATGCAGTTGAAGAAGATGAAGCTATTACTGTGGTGGGTTATTCACTCGGTGCCGTGATTGCTGCACAAGTGGCTGCAAGTCTTAAACAGCGCGTGGCACGTTTGATTTTGTTAGCCGGTTGGGCAAAAACCAGTTCGGTGCAACAACTACGAACCACCATCTGGCAACAGTTATTTAATGATCAATCTGCAGCATTGCCGCATTTCGTGAATTATTGCCTATATAGCGATGACTATCTGTCAGCTCGTACTGAAAAACAGGTGCTTGATCTGGCACGTTTCGTCAAACCTTCTCAAGATGCAGCTAAACAGCGTGAACTGAATTATCGCATTGATATCACCGCCATTTTGCCGGACATCTCTGCTGAGACCTTGATCGTGGCCTGTCGTGAAGATCGTATGGTGCCTTTAGCGCAAGCAAAATTACTCTTTGCTTCGATTCAGAATAGCCGTTATATCGAAATTTCTTCGGGACATGCGATTCATATTGAAGCGCCAGCAGAAGTTGTGCAGCTAATTAATCAGTTTTGCCAGCATCCAGAGCAGTATCCGGCGAATCAAAAAATCCAGCCCATGATGCCTTAAAAAGGAGAAAAATAATGCAAGCTCAAGGACAGCGCAGCAAGATTTTAATTGTAGGCAGCGGTTTTGGTGGCCTAGGAATGGCGATCTGTCTTAAACAGCAGGGCATTCACGATTTTAAAATCATTGAACGTGCAGCAGAAGTAGGCGGAACATGGCGTGATAACACCTATCCCGGTGTCGCCTGTGATGTACCATCGCATTTATATTCTTTCTCGTTTATTAAAAACCCTAACTGGTCACGTGTCTTTCCGCAAGGGGCAGAAATTCAGCGTTATTTAATCCAATGCTGTGATCAGGAAAATATCCGGCCACATATTGATTTTCATACACAACTGGAAAAAGCCAGCTGGAATACCGAAAAACGTATATGGGAAATCCAGACCTCTAACGGTTTGTATCAGGCAGATTTTTTAATTACAGCAACCGGGCATCTGGCAGATGAACATCTGCCACAAATTCCGGGATTGGATGAATTTCAAGGTCAGGTGATGCATTCTGCACGCTGGAATCACGAAGTGAATCTGGATAATCAGCGTGTGGTCGTCGTAGGTTCAGGCGCTTCTGCGATCCAGCTTGTACCGGAAATTGCCAAAACAGCAAAAAGTCTGACCGTATTGCAACGTAGTGCAGCGTATATCTTGCCGCGACCGGACCGACCTTATTCTGAGTCAGAAAAACAGCTTTTCCGCAAAGATCCGGACAGCATGTCGGCGTTAAGACATTCCTTGTTCTGGGGTAATGAATACAATTTTGCCCAGCGCCGTAATCTGAAAAGCCAGATCGAGCGGGTCAAAAAAAACTGCCTACAATTCTTGAAACACCAGATTCCAGATCCTGAATTACAGCAGAAACTCACACCGAATTATGAACCGGGCTGTAAGCGCTTACTGCTGTCCAATGATTATTATCCGACTTTTCTAAAACCGAATGTCACGCTTGAAGATTCAGCTTTGGCTCAAGTGAATAAGGATGGCGTGATTAGCAAGTTCGGCAATAAATTTCCTGCAGATATTATTGTCTTTGCTACCGGATTTGAAGCAGCACGACCACCTTATGCCGCAAAGGTAGTGGGTAAACATGGTCTAAGCTTGGAGCAGCAATGGTCTAGTGGTATGCAAGGTTATCAATCTACGACAGTCCATAATTTTCCAAACCTGTTCATTCTGAATGGTCCCAATACCGGAAGTGGGCATAACTCAGCGCTTTATTTCCTGGAAACCCAATTTGATCTGGTACTGGACGCCTTGCAATTTTTTGAACAGCAACAGATTCAGGTTTTTGAAGCCGATCAGAACGCCGAAAATCGCTATATGCAGGAATTACAGCAACTTTCCCAAGGCAGTGTCTGGTTATCAGAAAGCTGTCAAAGCTGGTATCTGGACCCGGTGAGTCGCAAACTGACTTTGGTCTGGCCGGATTATGCACATTCTTTCAGAGATAAAAACCAGCATTTTATTCGCAGTGGTTACCATTATGAATATATAGAAAATGCTCAGAGAAAAGTTGTCTGATTTTTAAATTTATTCATTAGATCTCTTGCGAAA
>NZ_DDLD01000027.1:0-18493 GCF_002339435.1 Acinetobacter sp. UBA2581
CCGTCAATGCGTAAGTCCTATGATAAATAATAATCATAGATCAGGTTAATTATAAAAATGCCAATCATACTTGTGTTAATCGGCGTCATCGGCTTAGGGGTATTCTGGGGCTATCCTCAATATCAGCTCATGCAGCTTGAAAATGAAATGCGTACCAATTTGAAGTCTGGCGGTTTTTCCGGCTTTGTTGAGCAGGCTAAACCAGTGATGCAGGCCATGAAACTGGATTTTAGCGTACTGGACCAGTACCCTCATATTCGTTTCTATATGCGTAATACGCTTTATACGGGTAAAGATTTACCCGATGGTGTTACTGCGATGGTCAAAACCATGAGCTGTAATTCCATTGATTCTTTTAGGACTATGGAATCCAAAGCCCGGACTGCGTTATTGAATGTGCTTGAAGAGGATCAAATCACTTTTCATGTTTCAGTCAAAAACAGGTTTGGTGCTGAACTTGCAACTCATCAGCAAAAACTGTCGGAATGTCCAAACTTCTTGCAGTTAAAACATTATAAAGAAGGTGATCCGTTACCCCCAATGCCAAGTTTGAATAATCAGGTTCCTTCGGTTGCACCAGCGGTCAGTACATCTACTCAGGATCGTGCAGCGAGCTATTAAATCTTGGCATGCGTGATCAGGTTATTTTAATTCTGCTCTCGCAATACATATTCGATGACACGTTGGCAGGTATCTGCCAGACAAACATTGTTCGTTGAATAAACTTGTAAAAGCTTTCTTGCCATCGCCATCTCAAGAAAGTATGAGTATTCAATATTGTTGATATTCAGATTTAATTCTGGCTTGGAATTTTTATCGATAGATATTGCCTTGGATTCGAGTGTCCAAGGCAGTTCGGCATAGATTAGATGATTGGCAGGAAATTCATCCAAGTTCAGCAGGAGATAAAACAGATTCACTTTATTTCCTCCTGAAACTGGATTAAGACCTCTTAATTATTCAAAAGCACTTACATCACCGACACCACGACGGATCACTTCAGGCTGATCTCCTGATAAATCCACAATAGAAGTCGTACTTAAAGTTCCTAGACCACTATCAATAAAGACATCAATCCGTTTGCCGAGTTGCATTTCAATGTCATAAGGATCATCAAGAGGATCGGTGTGGTCTGGAAGAATCAGGGTAGAGGTTAATAAAGGTTCGCCCAGCTCTTGAAGCAGCATCTGGCACACAGGATTGGTAGGGATACGCAAACCAATGGTTTTTTTCTTTGGATGCATTAAACGTTTAGGCACTTCGCTGGTTGCCGGAAGAATAAACGTGGTCACAGCAGGTGTATTATTTTTCAGCAAACGATAGACGGCATTGTCGACTTTAGCATAAGTCGCAAGATCGGATAAGTCACAGCAGATAATGGCATATTGGTGCTTAGGTCCTAGACCACGAATCTGCGCGATTCGCTCCATCGCATGTTTATTACCAATCTGGCAGCCAATTGCATAGGCTGCATCGGTCGGATAAACCACAACATCACCGGCACGAATACGTTCTACCGCCTGACTGATCAAACGAGCTTGCGGATTATCTGGGTGTACACGTAAATGCAGCATAAATATTCCTTCCAACCTGCCTTAAACTTATTATGAAATGCCTTTGTATAAAGTAACAATGACAAACAGGTAGATTTGTGTAATTTAATCAAGCATTTCACGTTGAAATTCATCAGATTGTAAACTTTTGCCCGCACGGATGCAGACACAGATACAATCAATGAAGCGTTTGGCATCACGTGGCAGTTTGGCTTCACCACTAAAATAGCGTTGCACCTGGGTATAGACATTATCTTTAAAGCTGGAACCATCGCCACCATCACCGGTTAAATTATCCAGAGACACACGGAACTTACGGCCAAATGCTTTGGAGAACATCCATTCAATCGCTTGTGGCTTGATTTCGACCTGCTCAAATAATGCCTGCTGTTCCTGGGTACGGCCATCTGGCGCATACCAGTAGCCCAGATCTGGCAGCAGACGGCGCTTGTCACCGGCAATAGTCCAGTGACTGATTTCATGCAGAGCACTATTAAAGAAGCCATGCGCAAACTGGATCTGGGCAGGGCTATCTTTTGTTGCCGGGAAATACTCCGGTTCAAAATCACCACGGACTAAAGTGACATTTAGGTGGGAAAACCAGTGATTAAAGTGTAAGATGAGCCAATCAACCTGTTCCGCTTCTGAGGATAAATTCGCCCACGGTAAGCGTTGCACTTGCTGTAGTGAGCTGTCAGAATCGGAGGTTGAAAGTGTGCTAACGAGTGATGAAACATTCACTTCTGTTTGCGGCTGCAACAGATGCATGACTGAAATTACCCAATTGGTCTGTCTAAAAATAAGTACAAAATTGTATCTTAATCTTTGACAGAGTTCTGATGAATTTGTAGAATTGCCGCCTTAATTATGTCAGCAAATACCTTTCCGGCACAGATTGAGCCGTTTAAATGGGCTGAACAGGGCTTTAAATGGTCAGGTCAACTGCCTTTATCTCGCTTTGTTCGTATTGCTCGTGAAGCTGTTGGATCAATTGATGATCAATTGATTAACATAGACTGTAAGCTATCAATGGATGCCTATCATCGCATTGCATGGTTGGATGGTCATGTTGAAACGAAAGTTCCAATGGAATGCCAGCGTTGTCTGGAGACCGTTGAAATCGAACTCGTTTCAGATTTTCATCTAGCTCTGGTGGATGATGAGTCACTGATAGAGCGCTTGGATGAGGATGCTGATTTCATCGTCTTAGGTGAAAGTGAAGCAACGACGAAAGGTTCATATGATGCACCTGCCACCGCTGACTTGCTCGCACTGATAGAAGATGAATTGTTATTGTTGATGCCGCTGTCTCCTAAGCATGACGTTTGTGAGCATAAGCATCAACCTGCCGCAGAAGAAGTTGTTGAAGAAAAACGGGATAATCCGTTTGAAGTTTTGGCAGCTTTGAAGGGTAAACTTAACTAATTTTTGTGTTATACTCATGCGTATAAGACAATCGAATTTGTTCTGATCCATTTTTTCGATATTTGTAAGGAGCCATCATGGCCGTTCAGCAAAACCGTAAAAGTCGCTCTCGCCGTGACATGCGCCGTTCACATGACGCTTTAACTGAGAATGCATTAACTGTAGACCAAACTACTGGTGAAACTCATCGTCGTCACCACGTATCTAAAGATGGTATCTACCGTGGTCGTCAATTATTCGCTAAAGCATCTGCTGAATAATTGATGATGTATTAAGCGTTAAAGCTTAGTAGAAAAAATGGGAGCGTTAAGCTCCCTTTTTTTATGCCTGATTTTATCTCCAGGTTTTGCGGTCGTCATGTGAAGTCGCGGTTTTTGTTGTATTTGGCAATTACCCAAGCCAAAATTACGTGTTAAATTGCGCTCCACAATGGGTAAGGTGATCTGATCGGCTAATTTTCAGGTCTAAGAAAAGATTCGCACCTCTTGAATGAAAGGATTTTATTTATGTCTGCTAAACAACTCGAACAAGCAGCTCAAGCAACTAAAACTGCATTTGTGTTCCCAGGTCAGGGTTCACAAAAAGTCGGCATGCTCGCTGAACTTGCAGAACAGTTTAGTGGTATCCGCGATACATTTGCTGAAGCATCTGAAGCGGTGGGTTTTGATCTGTGGCAGATTGCACAGACGGGTGAAGGTCTGGATCAAACCGAATTTACTCAACCGGTACTATTAACAGCATCAATCGCTTTATGGCGTGTATGGTTAGAGCTGGGTGGAGTAGCACCAAAATATATGGCGGGCCATTCACTCGGTGAATACAGCGCGTTAGTTGCAGCGGGTGCTTTAAGTCTGGGTGATGCAGTCAAGCTAGTGAACCTGCGTGGTAAGTTGATGCAAACTGCTGTACCTCAAGGCGTAGGTGCAATGGCGGCGATTCTGGGTCTAGATGATGCCAAAGTGATCGAGCTTTGTGCACAAGCAACAGCAGCAGGCGAAGGTTCAGTTGAAGCAGCCAACTATAATGCTCAGGGGCAAGTCGTAGTTGCTGGTAATAAAGAACGCGTAGAAGCCGTGATGGTACTGGCCAAAGAAAATGGCGGTAAAGCGATTGCACTGCCAGTTTCAGTTCCTTCACATTGTTCACTGATGAAACCTGCCGCTGAGCAGTTTGCAACAGCTTTGGAACAAACTGCCATTGAGATGCCACGCATACCTGTATTACAAAATGTAGGCGCAAAAGCAGCTGCGAACGTGACTGAACTTCGTCAGGCTTTGACTGAGCAGCTGTATGAGTCAGTACAATGGACTAAAACACTACAATTCCTTCAAGATGAAGGCGTTGAGTACATTGTAGAATGTGGCCCAGGTAATGTACTGGCCAATATGGCAAAACGTTTACCGAATATCGAAAAAGCACTTCCATTAGATACTCAATCTCGTCTGGAAGATGCGTTGAACACCGTATTGGTGGCAGAAGGGAAAATTGCATGACACAGGAACGTAAAGTTGCCTTGGTGACAGGTGCAAGCCGCGGCATTGGTGCTGCAATTGCACAACAATTAATTCAAGACGGTTATTTTGTCGTAGGTACTGCGACTTCTGAAGCGGGTGCAGAGAAACTTAACGCACAATTTGCTGAAAATGGTGCCGGTAAAGTTCTAGATGTACGTGATGGTGCTGCGATTGATGCACTGGTCAGCGATATTGAGCAAAACTATGGTCCTGTGCTGGTACTGGT
The DNA here is from genome assembly GCF_002339435.1 of Acinetobacter sp. UBA2581. NCBI lineage: Bacteria > Pseudomonadati > Pseudomonadota > Gammaproteobacteria > Moraxellales > Moraxellaceae > Acinetobacter > Acinetobacter sp. UBA2581. The sequence continues at coordinate 4,719 of NZ_DDLD01000027.1, forward strand.
GAATAATGCCGGTATTACCAAAGACAACCTGTTATTACGCATGTCGGAAGACGACTGGGATGATATTTTAAACATCCATCTGAAAGCCGTTTATCGTTTATCTAAACGTGTGCTGAAAGGTATGACCAAGGCACGTTTCGGCCGTATCATTAATATCAGTTCTGTGGTGGCGCATTTTGCTAACCCAGGTCAGGCGAACTATTCAGCTGCCAAAGCAGGTATTGAAGCATTTGGTCGCAGTCTGGCTAAAGAAATGGGTAGTCGTCAGATTACAGTCAATGCTGTTGCACCTGGCTTTATCGCAACTGAAATGACTGAACAGTTAAGTGAAGAAATTCGCAAAAAAATGAGTGATCAAGTGGCTTTAAACCGTTTAGGTGATCCACAAGATATCGCGAATGCCGTAAGTTTCCTGGCATCGGACAAAGCCAGTTACATTACAGGTACAGTCATTCACGTTAATGGTGGTTTATACATGAGCTAAACGGCACATGTATTAACTTTCCAAATTTTATAGATTCAATTAAACTAACGGCATTAAAAACGCCACAAGCAATGAGGAGAATTCCTGTGAGCGATATCGAACAACGCGTTAAACAAGCGGTTGCAGAACAACTTGGTATCAAAGTCGAAGAGATTAAAAACGAAGCATCTTTCATGGATGACTTAGGTGCTGACTCTCTAGACCTAGTTGAACTTGTTATGTCTTTCGAAAATGACTTCGACATCACTATTCCTGATGAAGATTCTAATGAAATCACAACTGTTCAATCTGCTATTGACTATGTTACTAAAAAACTTGGTTAATACTGATTTTCAGCTTTGCTGAACCTAAAGACCACCGCAAGGTGGTTTTTTTGTACCTATAGAATAGAGATAGGGTGATTTTACAATCGATAACCTTTTGCTTACCAATGACTAACTTTGTATCTGCTGCTTTCCTTGTACAAATAAGAATGATCTGATGAATAACAAGAATGGAGTCCACTATGGGTCTTTTTGATTTTGTAAAAGGCATTGGTAAAAAGAACACTGCAGCTGCGGAGCCACAACAAACACCGGCAGCAACTCAACAGGCACCTGCCGCTGCACCTAAAGCAGCATCGGCTGAACCTTCTGCACAGGAAATAGCGAACAAATTATTAGGCCATGTTAAAAGCCTAGGACTGCCAATTACAGGATTGTCGATCAGCTATAACTCAACCTCAGATCTGGCAACCGTACGCGGACAGGTACAAAGTCAGGCGGATCGTGAAAAGATTATTTTAGCAGTAGGAAATGTTGATCATGTTGCTAAAGTAGATGACCAGCTGACTGTAGCGAATCCGGAACCTCAAAGTAAGTTCTATACGGTTAAATCGGGTGATACCTTATCTAAAATTTCGAAAGAATTTTATGGTGATGCCAACCAGTACAACAAGATTTTCGAGGCAAATCGCCCTTTACTAAAAAATGCGGATGATATTTTCCCGGGTCAGGTACTACGTATTCCTGCCTAGTTTTAGATAATCATCAATATAAATAATAAAATTTTATTTTAAACTTATCTAATTCAGATAAACGGTTCACAACAAAGCCCCTTATGGGGTTTTGTTGTATCTACCACTTGAACCCTTGTCAGAATTAGATTCCTACATCCAGATATGAACTTTCCTTTACTTCTTCCATAACCACATAACTATGTGAGGAAGCAGAAGAGGGGAGCTTTTTTAATAAATCCCCAAGCAGACGCCGGTAAGCACTCATTTCCTTTAGGCGTGCTTTCACCAGATAATCAAAATCTCCCGAGATCAGATGACATTCCAGTACTTCAGGAATTTCACTTAAGTCACGCGCGACCTGTTCAAATACATCGCCCGATTTGGCAGAAAGTTTGATTTCCAGAAACACCAGCAGGTTCTTTTCCAGTTTTTCCGGATTGAGCCGGGCATGGTAACCCATGATGATTCCATCGCGTTCCAGTCGCTTGACCCGCTCGGAACAGGGTGTGGTGGAGAGGTTGACTCGGGAGGCGAGTTCACTGATTGCAATGCGCCCATCGCGCTGCAGGATATCTAAAATCATGCGATCAATGCGGTCTAATTTACGCATCTATTATTCCCTTAATTTTTAAAAATGACGCGAAAAATCTAGTGGATTTGCTGAATATATCAGTTTAAAACAGTGAAATTCACTATTGATCCAAAAATATACTGGTGAAATAAACTATAAATGTCATTGAGGGTAATGTCATGCGCGTAATTGTATTAGGTGGTGGTGTCATTGGTGTAACAAGTGCCTACTATCTTGCGCAGCAGGGAGCAGAAGTGACTGTCCTTGATCGTCAGGCAGGTCCAGCTGAAGAAACCAGTTTTGGCAATGCAGGCCAGATTTCTCCTGGTTATTCGACACCGTGGGCAGCACCTGGCATTCCATTTAAAGCAGTGAAGTGGATGTTTCAGCATCATGCACCATTGGCTATTAATGTTGATGGTAGTCTGTGGCAGCTACAGTGGATGGCCCAGATGCTGAAAAACTGTAATGCTCAGCATTATGCAGTGAATAAAGAACGTATGGTGCGGGTCGCTGAATATAGCCGTGACTGTTTACGTAATCTACGTCGTGATATCGGCATCTCTTATGAAAACCGTTCTAAAGGAACGTTGCAGATTTTCCGTAAGGAAGCACAGCTCGATGCAGTGCAACGTGATATCGAAGTGCTGAAAGAAACCGGCGTGGATTTTGAGTTGCTGGATCGTGAGCAGCTAGCCAAAGTTGAACCGGCACTGGCAGAAGCTAAAGATAAACTGGTGGGTGGTTTGCATCTGCCAAATGATGAAACCGGTGATTGCTACCTGTTTACCAATGCACTGGCCAATTACGCCAAAGGCATGGGCGTACAATTCAAGTTTAACCAGCATGTTGAAAAACTGCTATTTGAAGGCGACCAGATTAAAGGTGTACTGGTCAATGGTCAGGTGTTGACCGCAGATAGATATGTACTGGCTTTCGGCAGCTATTCCCGTGATTTTCTGAAGCCGTTACACCTGGATCTGCCGGTATATCCAGTCAAAGGTTATTCATTGACCATTCCAATTGTGGATCAGACTCATGCACCACAATCGACTGTGCTGGATGAAACTTACAAGATTGCATTGACTCGTTTTGATCAGCGTATCCGTGTCGGTGGTATGGCAGAGCTAACAGGCTTTAATTTGGGCCTGAATGAGGATCGCCGTGCAACCTTGGAAATGGTCACTCGTGACCTGTTCCCGGGTGGTGACATGGCGCAGGCCAGTTTCTGGACCGGCTTACGTCCAATGACTCCAGATAGCACACCAATTATTGGACCGACACGCTTTAACAATCTGTTCCTGAATACCGGACACGGTACGCTGGGCTGGACCATGGCATGTGGCTCAGGAAAGCTGATCAGTGATTTGGTACTGGGTCAAGCACCTGAAATTAGTACTGAAGGCTTGTCGCTGAATCGTTATCAGCAGGTTGCTTAAGCTTTTAAGGATTATCAGTTTCAGGGAAGAAATTTATGCCACGTCCAATACACGCGGTTATTCATCAACAGGCATTGCAACATAACCTGCAAGTTGCACATTCCTGCGCACCTCAAAGCCAGGTCTTTGCAGTAGTTAAAGCTGATGCCTATGGGCACGGCATAGAGCGGGTTTATGCCGCATTAAAAAGTGCTGATGGTTTTGCCTTTCTGGATCTTACTGAAGGAAAGCGTTTGCGTGCCTTGGGCTGTGACAAGCCCTTATTGTTGCTGGAAGGCATTTTTGGCTTTGAAGATTTATTCGACTGCGCCAAGTATGAGATGGGTTTTGCAATTCATGCCCAGCATCAACTGGAATGGTTAAAAACCTTTGTCCAATTACAGCCAGACGTACAGTTTGATGTCTTTTTAAAAATGAATAGCGGAATGAACCGGCTCGGTTTTTTACCTGAGCAGTATCCTTCCGCTTTTCAGGAATTAAAAAATATTCAGCAAGTACGCTCTATTAGTCATATGACACATTTTTCCGATGCGGATGGCATGCGACTTGGACAGGAAGGTATTGAACATCAACAACTGGTCTTTATCGAAACCATTCAAAATCTGCCGGGCAAAACCTCACTCAGCAATAGTGCCGCCATTCTGCGCCATCATCAGCATATACAGTCAGACATTGTACGTAGCGGCATCATGCTTTACGGCAGTTCACCTGACTATCCCGCCCATACGATTGATCACTGGAACTTAAAGCCGACCATGACTCTGCGTAGCGAACTGATCGCAATTCAGCAGGTTCGGGCAGGAGACAGCATCGGTTATGGCTCTACTTTTATAGTTGGGCAGGATATGCAGATTGGAATTGTGGCCTGTGGTTATGCGGATGGTTATCAGCGAATCACACAAACTGGAACACCGGTTTTGGTAGATGGGATTCGAACCCAAACGATTGGTCGCGTCAGTATGGATATGCTGGCGGTTGATCTGGATTCTGTCCCGGATGCACAGATTGGTAGCGAAGTTGTGCTGTGGGGACAATCCATTCACGGCACAGTATTACCGATTGATGAAGTAGCCGCGGGTTCGGGTACGGTTGGCTATGAGCTGATGTGTGCCATCACCCAACGTGTGCCCGTGCAGATTGAAAGTTTAAGATTAAACAAATATTAGAAATAAGAGAGGATAAAATTATGACGGAACATATAGATATTCAGCGTTTGAACAGCAATCAGGTGATGAGTGCTGTCACCATTCATAATCAAACCGTGTATTTGTCAGGGCAGGTGCCTGACAGCATCAGTCTGGATATTCATGGTCAAACACGTGAAGTGCTCATGAAGATTGATCAACTCCTTAAACTGGCAGGTACAGACAAAAGCCGTCTGTTATCTGCACAGCTCTTTGTTAAAAACCTGGAAGACTTTCAAACCGTCAATGCGCTCTGGATTGAATGGCTCGAGGGATGTGGTACACCAGCACGCGCAACCATTCAGGCGGATTTGGTGAATCCCGCCTGGTTAATTGAAATTGCAGTGATTGCAGCGCTCCCTTAAGTTGTTTCAGATTTTTATATCTCCCAACTTGATTTTGTAAGCATATCAGGCCTGATCATTTAATCCATTAAATGAAACTGCATCTGCAATCAGGATTTCAGGAAGAAATCCGATCAGATAAGCGAAGGCTTGATGTGAAAAAGGAACCGAATATGAATACAGTCTCTTCTAAAGATGATGCATCATCATCTCCCCATGAATTACAACGTAAGCTCTCTAACCGCCATTTGCAGTTAATTGCCATTGGTGGTGCCATTGGTACAGGCCTGTTCATGGGTTCTGGTAAAACGATTGCACTGGCAGGGCCTTCAATCTTGTTTATATATATGATTATTGGAGCCATGTTCTTTTTCCTGATGCGTGCATTAGGGGAAATCCTGTTATCCAATTTGCACTATAAATCCTTCATTGATATGGCGCATGACCTGATTGGTCCGGGGGCTGGCTATTATATTGGCTGGTCGTACTGGCTGGGCTGGATTCTGGTCGGTATTGCCGACTTAGCGGCAATTATCAATTATCTGAATTTCTGGCTGCCACCCGATATGGCTTTTACACCCATGGGGCAGGCCATGATCAGTGCGGGCTGTGTATTGCTGGTACTGGGAATTAACCTGCTGACCGTGAAGCTGTTTGGTGAAATCGAGTTCTGGTTCGCCCTGATTAAAATTCTGGCGATTCTGGGCCTGATTGTGATTGGCGGATATATGATCTTCAGCGACTTCCAGGCACCAAGTGGATCGGCTGCCAGCCTGACCAATGTCTGGGCCTATAATGGTATGTTCCCTAAGGGCACTATGGGCTTTCTTGCCGGCTTCCAGATTGCGATGTTTGCTTTCGTAGGTGTGGAACTGCTGGGTACGATGGCGGCTGAAACCAAGGATCCGGAAAAGAACTTGCCTAAAGCAGTGAATGCGATTCCTACACGAATCATCCTGTTCTATGTATTGTCTCTGCTGGTGATTATGTCTGTAACGCCGTGGGTAGAAATTCCTGCTGATCAAAGTCCTTTTGTGACTCTTTTCTTGCATGCCGGTATTCCCGTATCAGCCATTATCATGAATCTGGTGGTGCTGTCTTCTGTAATGTCTTCCATGAACAGTGGCGTGTTCTCTACCAGCCGGATGCTGTTTGGTCTGGCACGTGATGGTCAGGCACCCCAGGCTTTGGCTGAGCTTTCAAGTCGTGCAGTTCCGGCTAAAGGTCTGTTATTTTCCTGTGCCTTTATTATGGCGGGGGGAGCNNCCTTTATTATGGCGGGTGCAGCTTTCCAGTATTTTGTGCCGAACACGATGGAAGCCTTTACGCTGGCCAGCTCACTCTGTGTGATTCTGTTTATCAGTATCTGGGGGCTGATTATGGTGTGTTATATCCGTTACCGTAAACAGCAACCTGAAAAACATGCCACTTCGACCTTCAAGATGCCGGGCGGAATCTGGATGTCCTATCTGGTGTTGATCTTCTTGTTCTTTGCCTTAATTGTTTTAAGTCTGGAAGCAGATACCATGAAGGCACTGATGATTAGTCCGCTGTGGTTGGTGATTCTGTTTACTACCTATCATACTTTGTATAAACCACGTCTTCGTAAACATCAGCAAATTCTCTCCGGAGAATAAAGTGCAGACATAAAAAATCCCCGATCAATCGGGGATTTTTTAATTTTAGGGAATTTTAGAAAGTAGGTTTTACAACCACTAAAATCACCACAGCAAATAAAATCAGCGTTGGCATTTCATTAAAGAAGCGCCAGAACTTGTGTGACTTGTAATGGGCATTTTCCATCAGTTTCTTACGATAATAACCACATATCAAATGGTAAATGACTAGCAAGCCAACCAGGCCGACTTTCAGATAGAACCATAAGGCTTCATGGTAATGACGCGTTGCATCACCCCAATCGACTAGAAAGTGTGCTGTTATCAGCGTGGCGACCATGGCTGGCCACATAATCCCGCGATACAGCTTGCGTTCCATAATTTCAAAGCGTTGATGACTTACGACATCTTCACTCATGGCATGGTAGACATAAAGCCGTGGCAGATAGAACAAAGCAGCGAACCAGCAAACCACAGCAATAATATGTAATGCTTTTACCCACAAGAAAGCATCAGAAGGAGCATCCATCAAGTCACCCTAAAATGGGCGGCTTAGCCTTCCCATTTTTTGAAAACGAGACAAGCATTTACGCCGCCGAAACCGAAACTGTTACTCATCACAGTATTCAATTTTGCGTCACGTTTTTCAAGTACGATATCAAATGGTTTTGCGCCTTCATCCAGTTCAGTCACGTTGATGTTTGGTGCAATAAAGTCATTTTGCATCATCAGGATAGAGTAGATTGCTTCCTGTACACCTGCAGCACCTAAGCTGTGACCTGTCATAGATTTAGTTGAGCTGAGTGGAGGAACCTGACCTTCACCGAAGGCACGTGCCATGGCTTTAAGTTCAGTAACATCACCCGCTGGAGTAGAAGTACCATGTGTATTCACATAGTCAATTTTATCTACGCCATGCTGTTTAGCTTCTTCTAGAGCCATCAGGATACAACGTGTTGCACCTTCGCCAGATGGAGCAACCATGTCAGCACCATCAGAGTTAGCTGCATAAGCCACAACTTCAGCCAGAATATTCGCGCCACGTGCCTGAGCATGTTCCAGTGACTCAAGCACCACAAAACCGCCACCACCAGCAATCACGAAACCGTCACGGTCTGCTGAATATGGACGAGAAGCTGTTTCAGGTGTGTCGTTGTATTTAGAGCACAATGCACCCATCGCATCAAACAGCAGGCTTTGAGACCAGTGATCTTCTTCACCACCACCGGCAAGCATTAAATCCTGTTTGCCTAATTGAATCAGGTTGTAAGCATAACCAATGGCATCGGCAGAAGTTGCGCAGGCGCTGGTAATCGAGTGTGCAATCCCTTGTAATTTGAATGCCACACCGACGTTCGCAGTAATGGTATTTGACATGTTACGTGGGACGAAGAATGGGCCAACTTTACGCGCACCTTTTTCTTCCAGCAATTTTGTCATTTCTACTACAGATGCTGTCGAGTTGCCACCTGAACCACCCGCAATACCATAACGTGGATTATTCGCCAGATCTTCCTGTTTTAAGCCAGCGTGTTCAACAGCAGCCACAGCAGCATTGTAGGCATACATTGCACACACGCCCATAAAGCGTTTCAGCTTACGGTCAATACCATCAAAATCCTGTTCAGCAGCAGCGCTAACATGGCTCTTGAAATTCAGTTCAGCATAAGTCGGATTAAAACGTGTTCCTGAAATCCCGTTTTGTAAAGAGTGATTCACATCCTCTAATGTATTACCAATGCACGAGTTAATACCCATACCAGTGATGACAACACGTTTCATCTACAGATCCTTATAGTTTATCTCTGGGGCAGCGGGAGATATCTGGCGTTGATAAGACAGCAAAATATAGCGCTAACCCCTATTTCACAATGCAGAACATCATAGCAGAAAGATTTTTGAAATCTTATGGCAAATGTTATGCCGTGTGACAGTAGGTTGAATTTATAAAGTACTGTGTAGAGCTTTTACTAAATGAAACAGAATAAGGTTGAGATAAATGCTGACTACACCTAGTATTTATACCAAATACAAGCACGTGTATGCTGAGGTAAAAAATGGTAAATGCTAATAATAAACAATCTAATGGTCTGATTTCGAATGCCTTTGGAGTGGCGAAAAAGTTCAGTTCAACAGGTTTGGAACTGTTAAATCATGTTGCACCAGATTCTGTGACTAAAACCTTCAATACCGATCATGCTGTTGACGGCTCGGCAAAAGTCAAAAGCCCTTTTGCTTCAAAAAAATATGAAAATCCCAAAGACATGCTACGCGAACATCTTCCAAATGTTTCCCGTCAGCTGCTGGGCCGTCGTTTTAATACCGTGAATAATGTCGCGCATTTTGTTTCTCCCCAGCTGGCCGACAAAGTATCTGACTACTTTTATAATCACCTGAATCAGTTCAGCAACCAGATGAGTTCGGTTGATGCCATCCTGAATGAAGCAGGGGCGAAGGATCTGGAAGAACTAACTCAGGACACTACGCGTTCTCAACGCATTTCTCAGGCATTTGCTGAACAAAATAAATGGATGGCGACGGTACAAGGCGCTGTAAGTGGTGTCACTGGGGTATTGGGAACTGCGATTGATATTCCAGCTTCTTTACTGATGGCACTGCGTACTATCTATCAAGTGGGACGTTCTTATGGTTTTGACCTGAGCAAGGAAGACGATCAGGAAATTGTACAGCATATCTTTAGACAGATTGATCTCAGTCTGATTGCAGAAAAACAGGCGCTGTTGATGGGGCTTAAAGCGCTGAGCAGTACTTTGAAAACACATGACCTTTCCCAGTTGCAGACTATGCTTGGATCAAGCAATGATGTGGAAACACTGAAAAAATGGCTCAGCAATCAGGATGGTAGCATGAAGTGGGAATGGATGAACCATTTCCCGAAACTATCTTTATTAGAGCAGCTAACCAAATTGACTCCATTGGCGAGTGCAGGTATTGGTGCAGTCTATAGTCATCGCTTTGTGAATGATGTGAACCAGAAAGCACAAGAAGTATTCTCTCATGCCCGTCAGTATCTACAGCAGCATCAGGATCTAGGTTTGTCGCCATATGCTGCCTATGAAAAAGCCGTTGACCTGCTCCAGCAGGCGACCCCGAAGCTGATAGAAAATCTTGATCATTCAGCCGCTGATAAAGATAAGCCAATTCTGGATAAAGAAATCCCAATTGAAGGCAATCAAACTATCAAGCAAGTCAAACTGATTAAGAAAGAGCAGGAAAGCTTGAGCCCGGAAGAAGCTGAAGTGAAAAAAGATGAAAAGGTCAGTGAAGGTCTGGATGAATTGACCGATAAACTGGTTGAACACGCCGATGCTAAACAGGAACAAAAACCGGCTATTCCAAAAGATTCTTTTGATGCAGATGCAGCACTGGAAGAAGAGCTCGGCTTGCAGGAAAATGACACAGAAATGTTACAGGCAGCCGCTGAAGAAGAGACGGATACAAACAAGCCTGAAAACTCCGAGACTGCAGACAAACAAACGCAAGCTGAGGAAACTACGGAAGATGTTGCAAAAAATGCTGCCACGAAATCGAAAAAATAAGTGATTTTCGCCATAAAATAAACGCTTAAAGTCGAGATGCGATCGTATTTTGCCTGACTCCGGCATATTGACCGATTTTGCATCTTGACATACAATTGCATGCCCTCAAAAAGTAGTATTTTTTTGGGGCTTTTTATTAACGGGAGAATTGCCACATGGCAACAACAAATCAGTTGATCCGTAAGGGTCGTACGACTTTAGTTGAAAAATCTAAAGTTCCTGCGTTGAAGGCTTGTCCACAGCGCCGTGGTGTTTGTACACGTGTTTACACAACTACACCTAAAAAACCTAACTCAGCAATGCGTAAAGTTTGCCGTGTTCGCTTAACTTCAGGTTTCGAAGTTTCTAGCTACATCGGTGGTGAAGGCCATAACCTACAAGAGCACAGTGTTGTTCTTATCCGTGGTGGTCGTGTTAAAGACTTACCAGGTGTACGTTACCATACCGTTCGTGGTTCTTTAGACTGTGCTGGTGTTAAAGATCGTAACCAAGCTCGTTCTAAATACGGTACTAAACGTCCTAAGAAATAATCTTTTGAGATTAAGTTCTTATTTCGCTAGAACTGCAATCCTTTATCGTCTCGCTTGTCTGATTTCTGCATTTAATTTTGTGAAAATTCAAGCGACGTGTAGTAAGGCCAGCGAATGCACACGACACTTTGTGCTACTGCTGGATTAACCTGAAGTGTCATATTTATAGGTAGTTTTAAAATGCCAAGACGTCGCGTAGTCGCTGCTCGTGAAATCCTTCCGGATCCTAAGTTCAGCAGCCAAACAATCGCTAAATTCATGAACCACGTAATGCAAGATGGTAAAAAATCTATTGCTGAAAGTATCGTTTACGGTGCTTTAGACCGCGTTCAAGAAAAATCTAAAGTAGACCCAGTTGAATTTTTCGAGACTACTCTTGAAAAAGTTCGTCCTATGGTCGAAGTAAAAGCACGCCGTGTTGGTGGTGCTACATACCAGGTACCTATGGAAGTGCGCCCATCCCGTCGTACTGCCTTGGCTATGCGTTGGTTAGTAGATGCTGCTGCTAAGCGTTCTGAAAAAACTATGGCTTTACGTCTTGCTGGCGAGTTGCTTGATGCAGCTGAAGGTAAAGGCGCAGCGGTTAAAAAACGTGAAGATGTGCACCGTATGGCTGAAGCCAACAAAGCCTTCTCTCACTATCGCTTCTAAGCGGTTAAAACAGCCCCTATTCAGGAGGATGATGAGCCAGTTTTCGCTGTTTTGTCATCGAATCGCTTTAAGCTGCCCAGCAGCTTAAAGCGTCCTGTTTTAAACAACAAAATTTAGGAATGCAAGAAATCATGGCTCGTCAAACCCCAATTTCTCGTTATCGTAATATTGGTATTTCTGCGCACATCGATGCGGGTAAGACCACAACTACTGAACGTATCTTGTTCTACACAGGTGTATCTCACAAAATTGGTGAAGTACATGATGGTGCAGCAACAATGGACTGGATGGAGCAAGAGCAAGAACGTGGTATTACCATTACTTCTGCTGCTACCACTACATTCTGGTCAGGTATGTCTAAGCAGTTCCCAGAACACCGTATCAACGTAATTGATACCCCGGGACACGTTGACTTCACAATCGAAGTTGAGCGTTCTATGCGTGTTCTTGATGGTGCATGTATGGTTTACTGTGCTGTAGGTGGTGTACAACCTCAGTCTGAAACTGTATGGCGTCAAGCTAACAAATACCAAGTGCCTCGTTTAGCATTCGTGAACAAGATGGACCGTACTGGTGCAAACTTCTTCCGTGTTGTTGAACAAATGAAAACACGTCTTGGTGCGCACCCTGTACCTGTAGTAATCCCTGTTGGCGCTGAAGAAAACTTCCAAGGCGTTATCGATCTGATCGAAATGAAAGCGATCATTTGGGACGAAGCTTCACAAGGTATGAAGTTCGAGTACGGCGAAATCCCTGCTGATCTTCAAGAAACTGCTGAAGAATGGCGTACAAACATGGTTGAAGCTGCTGCTGAGGCTTCTGAAGAGTTAATGGATGAATACCTGAACAATGGCGATTTGACTAAAGAGCAAATCGTTACTGGTCTTCGTGTTCAAACATTGGCTTGTGAAATTCAACCAATGCTTTGTGGTACAGCGTTCAAAAACAAAGGTGTTCAACGTATGTTGGACGCAGTAATTGAATTCTTGCCGTCTCCTACTGAAGTTAAAGCAATCGAAGGTATCCTTGACGACAAAGCTGAAACTAAAGCGACTCGTGAAGCATCTGACGAAGCTCCGTTCTCTGCGCTTGCGTTCAAAATCATGAACGACAAATTCGTAGGTAACTTAACTTTCGTACGTGTTTATTCTGGTGTTCTTAAACAAGGTGACTCTGTTTATAACCCGGTTAAATCTAAACGTGAACGTATCGGCCGTATCGTGCAAATGCACGCGAACGATCGTCAAGACGTTGAAGAAATCCGTGCTGGTGACATCGCTGCGTGTGTAGGTCTTAAAGACGTAACTACTGGTGATACACTATGTGATGAGAAAAACATCATCACTCTAGAACGTATGGAATTCCCAGAGCCAGTAATTGCATTGGCTGTTGAACCAAAAACTAAAGCTGACCAAGAAAAAATGTCTATCGCTTTAGGTCGTTTGGCTAAGGAAGATCCATCATTCCGCGTTCGTACTGACGAAGAATCTGGTCAAACAATTATTGCTGGTATGGGGGAGCTTCACCTTGACATCATCGTTGACCGTATGAAACGTGAATTCAACGTTGAAGCGAACATTGGTAAACCAATGGTTGCTTACCGCGAAACAATCAAAAAGACTGTTGAGCAAGAAGGTAAGTTCGTACGTCAAACTGGTGGTAAAGGTAAATTCGGTCACGTATATGTACGTTTAGAACCGCTTGATCCTGAAGCTGGTAAAGAATACGAATTCGCTGAAGAAGTTGTAGGTGGTGTGGTACCTAAAGAATTCTTCGGTGCAGTTGACAAAGGTATCCAAGAACGTATGAAGAATGGTGTCCTTGCTGGTTATCCAGTAGTTGGCATCAAAGCGACATTGTTCGACGGTTCTTACCATGATGTCGACTCTGACGAATTATCGTTCAAGATGGCTGGTTCTTATGCCTTCCGTGACGGTTTCATGAAAGCAGATCCTGTTCTTCTTGAACCTATCATGAAAGTTGAAGTAGAAACTCCAGAAGACTACATGGGCGATATCATGGGTGACTTAAACCGTCGTCGTGGTATGGTTCAGGGTATGGACGATTTACCTGGTGGTACTAAAGCAATTAAAGCTGAAGTTCCACTTGCTGAGATGTTTGGTTACGCAACTCATATGCGTTCTATGTCTCAAGGTCGTGCGACTTACTCTATGGAATTTGCTAAATATGCTGAAACTCCACGTAACGTGGCTGACGGCATCATTTCTAAGTTCCAGTCTGGCGGTAAAAAAGGTGACGACGAGTAATCTTTCGATTACTATAAGCCCAAACTAATTCATAGTTAAAAACCAAGCGCTCATGCAGTGATCCTGCATGAGCAGTTCAAAAAGGAAGATCTCATGGCTAAGGCTAAGTTCGAACGTAATAAGCCACACGTT
>NZ_DDLD01000034.1:0-8972 GCF_002339435.1 Acinetobacter sp. UBA2581
TAGTGCGTAAGTCCTATAATATTTTCAGTCGCATATTGCATGATCAGCTGACCCACAGCGGTAGAACCGGTAAAGGCAATCTTGGCAATGCGTGGATTAGTCGCCAGTGGACGGCCGACTTCAACGCCGTAGCCATTCACGATGTTTAACACACCTTCAGGCAACAGATCCTGAATCAGCTCAACCAGTACCAAAATACTCACCGGCGTCTGTTCAGCGGGTTTCAACACAATACAGTTTCCGGCTGCGAGAGCAGGGGCCAGTTTCCAGGCAGCCATTAGAATCGGGAAGTTCCACGGGATAATCTGCCCAACCACACCTAAAGGTTCATGAAAATGGTAGGCAATGGTGTCTTCATCAATTTCGGAAATTCCACCTTCTTGGGCGCGAATACAGCCGGCAAAATAACGAAAATGGTCAATCGCGAGAGGAATATCTGCTGCCAGGGTTTCTCGGATCGGCTTACCGTTATCCCAGGTCTCTGCGACTGCCAGCAGTTCAAGATTCTCCTCAAGTCGGTCAGCGATTTTTAATAAAATATTGGAACGGGTAGTAGGGGAGCTGTTATTCCATTGCTGTTTAGCGGCATGAGCCGCATCGAGCGCCAGTTCAATATCTTCCACTGATGAGCGCGGAACTTTGGTAAAGGCTTTACCATCTACGGGAGAGACATTATCAAAATATTCACCTTTGATGGGTGGGACCCATTTTCCGCCAATGAAGTTTTCGTATTGGGATTTAAATTGCACTTTTGAACCGTCAGTATTGGGATCTGCATAACGCATAATTCTATTCCTTGATATGATTATTATTGATGAATGCCGAACCACTTCTACTCTGCAAAAGTCCTCAGATTCAACATCTCAGCTCTACTATAGAGAGGGAAAAAAATCGCAGGATAAATACTTACAAGCTTGCTACAAAAGGCAACATTTGAATAAAAATAGAATTTATTATTTTTATAAATTTCAATATCTTATTGTTGTAATGAGATGATTTTAATATGTAAAAAGCATTACTGATCAGCTTGATATTTTTATTTTATATTCAGGAAAAATAGGTAAATAAAATTATTGGAAAATAAGACAGGCAGAGCTTTCTACCTATCTTATTCATCTGGCTTATAGGGCCTTATTCTCCAGCCATTGAAATAGCTGCTGATAGACCTGCTCACGAACCGGTTTTTCTGAAAGAACCAGATCATGTACCCCATTTTGAATCGAACAGAGTTGCACATCGCCCTGGATTTTCTGTGCATGTTCAATCATGTCGTGTACCTGAAGAATCACATCACTGGTTTGAGCATTACGGTTAAAACGTAGGGGATAAGTGGTTTTATGGGCATGCATCAGCAAAGTCGGAATATTTAAACGTACACCTTGATGAATTTCTTTTTGTGCTTCGTGAATGGCATGTACAAAACTCAGACGCACCCAGTGATAGCTGGGTTTTTTCCATTCCAGATCAAAATGCCATTCCCCCTGATAGCTAATATGCAGGCTGGGCACATAATGACGGTTTAAGCGGCTAGGAAATAGCATTTCCGGAAAACGTTTTCCCAGACGGCTCAATTTAGGCACCAGAAACTTTTTCTCAAAAGGTGTCATATTAAAGTCATAAAAAGGACTATTGAGCCATAAGCCTTTAATTAAGGGATGATCTGGATGATGTGCTGCATACAGGGTAGTAATTAGTCCGCCGGTAGAATGGCCACTGAGTAAAACCGTATCATGGCCTTCCCGTCCAATAATTTCGAGAGCCTGACTGATTTCTGCATCGTATTCTGATAGATGATAGACATTATAAAGTTTCTGATGGGACATATAGGATCGGCCATATTTACGTAAATCCAACGCATAAAAATCAAAACCTTGCTGATTAAAACGCTCTGCCATTTCAGTCTGGAAAAAATAATCAATAAAGCCGTGAATATAGAGGACAGCTTTAGAGGTGGGCTGGTCTGTCTTTTTGCGGATCAGTGTGGCAACTACTGTACCTTCAGTATCTGGCGGGAATTCTAAAGTGGCCTGTTCATAACCTTCACCTAGAATGTCAGGTTGATATTCAAGGCTGGAAAGCGGATGGGACATATTGTTCTACTCATGATTATTTTTATTCACTTATCCTTATGGATTGGCTTGCATTTGTCAAATCCTGCTGTCTGACCCATTCGAGATCAGTAGTACCATTCAGAGAATAGCCAAATATAAAATCTCAGGTCATTAGTAACCTGATTGACTAATATAAAGATTAATAAAAAACCCCGGCATCCTGCCGGGGTTTTTCGTATTGGTTCGCTCGGTATAACTCCTGTCGTACCTTACAATCCTTGTGCTTATCTATTGTGATTGTTATATGGAACTTCCTGTTCCTGATGTAAGTATCATAGGAAAATTCCACTATCCGGGATAGCCGCAAAGAACCAGAATCGATGTAAGTCAATGCGTACATGTCTGACTAAAAATTATCCATATTTTCTGTAGAAGTGAGGATTTATTCTGAATCATGAGCTTCGATAAACTAGCCGCTTATGGCTATTTTGCCTGTTTTTAAGACAATTTTTTTATTTTAATGCAGTTAGAATATGTTGATTGATGAGGGGATAAAAAATGAAATCTATTGCAGTCTTTTGTGGTTCAGCTATGGGGAATAGCAAAAATTTTAAAGAGCAGGCCCAAGCTTTGGGTGAGTCTATTGCGAATCGTGGAATCACACTGGTTTATGGGGGTGGCCGAGCTGGTCTGATGGGTGTTGTGGCTGATAGTGCCTTAAATGCCGGTGGAACAGTCATTGGAGTGATTCCACAAAATCTGGTCGATGCAGAATTGGCTCATCCGCTGTTAACAGAGCTGCATGTAGTGAAAAATATGCATGAACGTAAAACAAAAATGTCTGATCTGGCAGATGCGTTTATTGCCTTGCCGGGCGGGGTGGGGACTTTAGAAGAAATTTTTGAGCAGTTGACTTGGGGGCAGTTGGGCCTTCATCAGAAACCTTGTGCATTTTTAAATATCCACGGATTTTATGATGAATTACTAAATTTCCTGATGAAAACGACTGAGGCTGGATTTACCCAGTCACGTTTTACCGATGCCTTGATCTTCTCAAGTTCAATTGAGGAAGTATTGGATGCTGTGGAGCATTATCATGCACCTGAACCGAAATGGAATAAAAGCGTAAAGGCAGTAGAATCGGTATGAGTAATACCCCAACCTTGGCAATAGTCACCGACATAAAATACACTAAATAACATAATTGGTATTTCAATAAACCCTATATATAACAGTTATATAGGGTTTTTATTTTGTGTGGTGTAATTTAAGGTAGAGTAGGGTGCTTTAAGTTTTGGTCACTAATTTTAATATGTAAATCAACAATAATTACCGACATATATATTCTCTTTCTAAGAGTAGTTTACTATTTGGTATAATATTATGATGAGGTTAGGGCTTTGACTGCTACGATTTCTGTTTGGCCTTTTGGCGTAAGACATACAAATATAAGTTTTCTACTTTTTCACGTGCCCATGGGGTGGTACGCAAGAATCGCAATGATGATTTAACACTTGGGTCTATGCAAAAACATCTAATCTCAATTTTACGACTTAAACCTTCAAAGCCACCGTAGTAATCCAATAATTCATCCAAAATGTCAGCAAGTTTTTTACCGTGTAAAGGATCATTGGTGGTGTTCATAATAGATCAATCGTATTTTGGGTGGCCATTATTATAACCTGGGCTAGTTGGAAAACTAGAGAGTTGGAATGTAGGTAATGATGGACTGAATAGCCACCAAAATTCTAGACACACATAACCATATTTTGGACTGCCACTGCTGTCCCACAATTTTTACAAGAGGAAGCTTACGCGAGCTTCCTCTTGATTGATGGAGGCTTTATCGAGTGAAAATAACGCTTTTAAGGTTTTTATTTCAAATAAATTTACTGGAATTATTCTGAGTAAGCGCTGAACTGTATTAGTTCAGAGTTAATCTGATTTTTTATCTTAGGAAAGAAAATTATTTCACCTAACCTTAAAATAATGTTTTTCAGTAACCAGCTAAATTTTTATTTGTTTATAAAGACGCTCTTTAGGGTCTTCATTTGATTTTGTGACTTTATCAGCAAATTTCTTATCTAACATCAAGGCTGCATATGTTTTGTAACCTATCTCCAATCGGTCTACCTTATTTCCTTCTTGTTCAAACTCTTCAATTAATTTATTGACTTTTTTTACGCTGATATCACTCATATCTTTCAACCATTTAATTTGGGGTTCTTTTAATCTAATCTTTAATTATTGAGATTAGATTAAAGTACAAAGCGCATTTAAGGGCTAATAGCTTATGGAGTAATCACCCCAGGTTAATTAACCCGAATCGCGGATAAGAAATAAACTTGAAAAATAAGAGGACTAGAGCCATCAGTTGAGTTACCAAACCTAAAGCTTTAGCCCCGATGTTCAATAGTAACGAATTATTCTGCGTAATTGATGATTTCTTTCTGAAATTTGAAGCAACTTATTGGAAATTTTCTAAATAAAGTCATCAGTCTATAAGAATTCGAATAGCCCAACTCAGCCTCTCAGAAATTAGTTTTATCGTCATTTGGTATATTTAGGACTTGGAAAAATTAGGCTTCATAGAAATGTCATAATTTAGAGATATTAATGTCATCGAACTGGATTAAAAAAGAACAAAAAACCCACAATAGCAAGCTGTTATGACTAAAAAAATATCCAGACGTGAACTGCTTAAGACCTCCATTGCAGGCTTCGGTGCTTTGTCTTTACCCATATCTTTGACCGCTTGTGGCAGTGATGAGGATGCTTCAGATCAAGCTCAGGCACATCCTAAAGTCGCTTTTAAACATGGGGTGGCCAGTGGTGATCCCTTACAGGATCGGATAATTCTATGGACACGCTTAAGTCCGGAAGATGAAAACCTGCGTTATCAGGTGCAGTGGGAAATTGCTGCCGATCAGGATTTTCGCCAGATAATCAATACAGGACAAGTTGAAACCAGTCGGTCGCAAGATTTCACGGTTAAAGTCGATGCGGATCGTCTATCGGCAGGGCAAACTTATTTTTACCGTTTTAAGTGTGCATCGGTATATTCATCTGTCGGTCAAACCAAAACTTTAGCCACGCAAAGCAAGCTGGTGCAATTTGCCGTTTGTTCATGTTCCAATTATCCAGCCGGATATTTTCATATCTATCAGGAAATTGCCCAGCAAGACCTAGATGTGGTGATTCATTTAGGGGATTACATTTATGAGTACGGGATGGGTGGTTATGCGACTGAACAGGCTGCAGCATTAGGCCGAAGTCTGGCTGCAGATAATGCTGAGGAAATCATTAAACTGGAAGACTACCGCAAGCGTTATGCCTTGTATCGAACTGATGCGGACTTACAAGCAGCACATCAGCGTCATCCATTTATTGTGGTCTGGGATGATCATGAGCTGACCAATGATACCTGGGAGCAGGGTGCGGAAAATCATGATGTTTCAGAAGGTGATTTTTTTGCACGTAAGCTGGCTGCTTTGCAGGCCTATTTTGAATGGATGCCGATTCGTCCAGTGTCTGAAACAGATCATTTGAATATTTATCGCCAGTTTAATTTTGGTGATCTGGTTCAGCTGAATATGCTGGATACTCGTATTTTGGCGCGTAACAAGCAATTGCAATATGCTGACTATCTTACCGCGACAGGACTAGATGCCAATAAATTTCAGACAGATTTGCTCAATCCGACGCGTACCTTGTTAGGACATACACAACGTGAATGGATACTGAAACAACTCAGCCAATCGAATGCCGTCTGGAATGTGCTGGGTCAGCAGGTGCTGATGAGCAAGATGCTAATTCCGGCCGAAATTCTGGCTGTTTTGGGGCAGATCACCAGTGGTCAGGCCACTGCAGATGTGTTGCTACAAGTGCGTCAGATGCTGACAGAACTGGTAGGCCTAAAAATACGCTATCTGCAAAATGATCCAACTTTGACAAAGGCAGAATTAGCCAGAATACTGACTGTTGTGCCTTATAATCTTGATGCCTGGGATGGGTACGTCGTGGAGCGTGAGGTGATTTATACGGCTTGTAAACAGCTGAATAAAAAACTGATTGTACTTGCAGGAGATACCCATAATGCCTGGAACTCCACTTTGAGAGATCAAGCCGGCAGTACAGTCGGGGTAGAACTAGCGACCAGTTCAGTTTCATCACCGGGTATGGAGAAGTATTTGCAGATTCCCTTAGCCCAGTTACAGGAATTTGAAATGGCATTTACTACGCTAATTGATGAGCTGAATTATTGTAATTTGAATCAACGCGGATACTTGAGTGTTGCATTTACCCCGGATCAGGTACAGGCGAACTGGATTTTTATCGATAGCATCCAGAATCGTAGTTATCAGGTTGATCAAAGCCGTGCGTATCAGCTTCAATTAGATCATGAATTAAATGAAATCAAACCGTTAAAGCAAACTGCCTAAGCTGCTTAGAGTTTAAATATCCGGGCCAATGCCCGGATATTTTTTTATAACATTTCATCCCTATAGCTATCAATATCCAGATGTTTGATCGTATTTGCAATACTGATGCTCATATTTTAGTAGCCGCGTATATAATCCGGCAAAGTGAATTAATTGCTGTTTTAGTTCGGCATACCGAGGATCATGGCTTGAATAAAAACGTAATTTTAGTCGTAGCAGGCAGGTTTTTTATAAGCCCAAAAACAGATTTTATGTAATGGGAACAAAAATCATGGCAGCCAAGGCCCAAGGAATTAAGAGCTTGGCTTTGTCCCTGATTCCGCGGATTTTAATTTGGGGATTTACGCATTGTTATGTGCATATCAACTCACCCATCAAAATAAGCCAAAAATTCTAATTATAGAATCAGTGGCTTAAACAGGATTCGGGTTAATTAAGATGTATGGTTTAATAAGTGCTGTTGTGCGATATACATGGGCTTATCCAAACTTGGTGTACATTGAATCCATGTTCCATCTGCTTGAAGCTCCCATGCACGGCGGTTATCTTGAAGATAATTCATTAAGCCATCTTGCAGAATTTGTTTACGAAGTTTTTTATCTTCGATTGGGAAACAGGTCTCGATGCGAGAGAATAAATTACGCCCCATCCAATCTGCACTGGCGCAATAAAGCTTGTTTTCGCCCTGATGGTAAAAATAATAAACCCGGGTATGTTCTAAAAAACGTCCCACAATTGAGCGGACTCGAATATTTTCAGAAAGCCCTTTCACTTGTGGGCGTAAGCAGCAAATTGAACGGACAATCAAATCGATTTGAACGCCCGCTTTAGATGCCCTATATAGGGCATCAATTAGTTGAGGTTCAGTTAAGGCATTTACTTTAATAATAATCTGCGCTTTTTTGCCTGCTTTGCTATTTTCAGTTTCAGTTTCGATGAGTTCAATCAATTGAGAATGCAGAGTAAATGGTGCATGAAAAAGTTTTTTCAATTTGACCATTTTCCCCATGCCTGTGAGCTCCTGAAAGACTTTATGGACATCTTCACAAATATCAGCATCACTGGTCAGTAGTCCATAATCAGTATAGATTTTGGCATTCATTGCATGATAGTTACCTGTGCCTAAATGAACATAACGTTTAATTTTGTCTATTTCACGACGCACGATCAGAATCATTTTGGCGTGGGTTTTATAGCCAACGATCCCATATACAACAACCGCCCCAGCTTCTTGTAATAGATTGGCAACTTCGATATTTGACTCTTCATCAAAGCGAGCACGTAATTCAATCACTGCTGTGACTTCCTTACCATTTCGTGCCGCTTCAGCAAGGACTTGCACAATTTCAGAATGTACACCACTCCGATAAAGGGTTTGTTTTATGGCTAACACATGTGGATCATGGGCTGCCTCTTTCAGTAGCTTAATGACCGGAGCGAAAGAGTGAAAAGGGTGATGTAATAAAACATCTCCGGTTTTTAATACCTCAAATATGGATTTTTTCCCATACAACACTTTCGGTAATTTTTGTACATGGGGAGGAAAACGTAACTCTGGCAAATTGAAGTTCGATATAAAGCGCGCCAGATTAAGCGGGCCGTCAATACGATAGAGTTGCTCTTGCTTAAGATCAAATTGTCCAAGTAAATAATCAATAATATTTTCAGGGCAATTTTTAGTCACCTCAAGTCTTACAGCCCGACCAAAGCGCCGTGAGGATAGTTCATCTTTTAAGGCAATTGCTAAGTCTTCAACATCTTCTGAGATAGTTAAATCTGCATTACGTGTGACCCGAAATTGAAAACATCCAGTGGTGGTTACCCCTGGAAATAACTCATGAAGATGTTGCTGAATAATGGCTGAAAGTAGAATGTAGTGTTCATCCTCGCCAGAAATACTATTAGGTAACTTTACTAATCTAGGTAATGATCGTGGTGCGGGAACAATCGCCAAATCAATTTTTCGTCCAAATGCATCTTTACCTTCTAGGGTTACAATGAAATTTAGACTTTTATTCACTAGCCGAGGAAAGGGGTGGGCTGGATCTAAACTGATAGGTGTGACCACAGGTCGAACTTCATTATGGAAATAGTCCTTAATCCATTCTTTATGTTTTTCGAGGATGTCACCATACTGAATGAAATGAACACCATGTCCTTGCAGTTGTGGTAAGAGATTATAATTAAGTATTTTATACTGTTCTTCGACAGCTTCGTGTGCAAGTTTGGAAATGGTGGTGACTATATCTGAGAGGAGTGAGTTATCTGGACGAGCTCTAGCATGATCTGAAAGTTCAATTTGTTGCATTAAACTGGCAACTCGTATTTCAAAAAACTCATCCAGATTACTTGAAAAAATAATTAAAAAATTTAATCGTTCAAGTAAAGGGTATTCAGTATCTTTCGCCTGTGCCAACACCCGCTTATGAAACTCAAATAGTGAGAGCTCTCTATTTATAGTAAGCGTCCGCTGAACACA
>NZ_DDLD01000009.1:0-29002 GCF_002339435.1 Acinetobacter sp. UBA2581
AAACAAGTGGGACCACCTCTCCACGTTTTATAGCCTCTCATACTAAATATACTATTACTGTGTTGGTTCGATTCTGAACTGGAAACTTTGTGAACGTTGATACATCAATGCTAAATTTGAATCATCACGTTAGACGCACATTTATTGTTAAATATTTGAAGGGTTTCATTCAGAAAACCATATTTATATTCAGGGTTAAAACAGGTATCAACATGCAACGCTATGTAAGCGATGTAAATACCTCGAATAAAGATCTAATCTGAATTGAATGACTTAACTAAAGATGCTTTTACATTGACGTATTTGGATACAGCTCCGCGATTGGCTTATTTTATATAAAGGTTAAAGTGATTAATGCAACTTCCAGTGATAGAGACAGTTCTCCAAAGGAGTTTATTCTATGGCTAAATCAAGAGCAAAACACAAGCAGGTTCAGCAAAAGGATAAAAAGGACAGTGCTCAGAATGAAGAGCAACAACAGCAACAGCAACAACCCTCTAAACCATCCCGTGCGAAAAAGCGTAAATAAGATTTAAACTGATTCAACAAAACCCTCAGCTGAGGGTTTTGTTATTTTTTAAGGTTATTTCAAAAACAACTTGGAAAAAACATCACTAAAAATAACAGGATTTTGACTTTAAATTTTTCTGTATTCCTTAAGATAAAACGAATTACTCATTAAACAGCGATGCGAGCTATTGTGAAAATTCCCAAAATCCTGCTTTTAATATTTTCCTCAAGTATATTACTTACTGCCTGTCAGCCACCGCCTTCAGGTGAACCAGCGGGCTGGAAAAGTCCGTACCTCTATTGGCAATTAAAAAAATCTGAGCTGATTAGACCAGTAGAAATTCCTGTACAAGGAGTAAAACCTCGCCAGATTCAGGATACTTGGGGTGGAGCACGGAGTGAAGGTCGCAAACATGAGGGGACTGATATTTTTGCTAAACGGGGAACACCGGTAGTCAGTGCGACCCAAGGGATCGTCCGTAAGATTGGAACCAATAATTTGGGCGGTAAAGTTATCTGGATTACTGGCCCGAATTTAAGCCAACATTATTATGCTCATCTAGATGATTATGCTGAACATATTCAGGAAGGAGACTGGGTAGAAGCAGGTGAAATCATTGCCTATGTCGGCAATACCGGTAATGCGAAAAATACACCACCACATTTGCATTATGGGATTTATCTCAGTGGGGAAGGTGCGACCAATCCTTATCCTTATTTAAAGGTAGAAGAATTGGAATAAGCGCAGGGGAATGTAAAAAAAATGTAAAAGATCGCCATCTAAAGAATGAAAAGCATAAAATAGCGTATCTCCCGTTTTTCCTGTTTTTATGAGTTTTGCTTATCGACCAGATATCGATGGCCTGAGAGCGATTGCAGTATCATTGGTCATTTTCAATCACCTCGGCTGGTCACTATTTTCTGGCGGCTATATTGGTGTTGATATTTTCTTTGTCATTTCCGGTTATCTCATTACGACCATTTTGAAGCGCGATATTGAGTCGCAGCAATTTTCAATTGCACGGTTTTATAAGAAACGGGTGATCCGTCTGGCACCTGCATATTTTACTGTACTGGCAATTGTCAGCCTGATTGCTTGGCAGGTGATGTTGCCGGGTGAGCTGACGGAATATTTTAAAAGCGTCATGTATGCCGCTGTGCTCATTGCCAATCTGTATATGCGAAATGAGGTGGGAGATTATTTCAGTCCGAATGTAGAAAATGTGCCTTTGTTGCATTTATGGTCATTGGGCGTAGAAGAGCAGTTTTATATTTTCTGGCCGCTCTTGCTATGGCTATTCTTGAGTAAAACCTCACGTAAATATCTTTGGCTTGTTATTAGTGTATTTATTGTCGCTTTAGTTATATACGCCCAGCAGCAACTGACTCATAATCCAGCCAAAGCTTACTATAGCATGCCGGTACGAGCGTTTGAGTTATTGATTGGCGCATTGATTAGCTGCTTGCCAAAACTGAATCTGCCAAAAAAACTATTACAGGGATTGGTCTGGGCTGGAGTAAGTGTTCTATTTGCAACTGCAATTTATTTTGATCAGCAAACACCATTCCCAGGACTGATGGCATTGATCCCGTGTCTTGCAACAACACTGATCATTTATCTAGGACAATCTATATCTTCAAGTAATTTATTACTGAGTAATCGTCTTAGTACATGGATTGGCAAGATTTCATATCCTCTGTATCTATGGCACTGGCCAATCATCGTGTTCTTTGGTATTTATATGCTGCCCTTGAATCTGGAAAATCAGATTATTATTGTTTTTCTATCACTTATATGTGCATTTCTGACTTATAAACTGGCTGAAACACCACTGAAACGCTTTGTGATGGCTGCAAATTATAAAGTGATTATTCTTGGGTTTCTGTTACCTGCAGTCAGTTTTATTGCGATCGCCCAAACCATCAAAACACATGAAGGTTTCCCGGAGCGTTTTCCAAAATCGGTGCATGACAAACAGGAAGCATTACACACGTATGCACATGTGATTCGTAGTAACTGCATGGATACTGCGGATCCAAATGTTTTACCCAATGCTCAGGATTGTGTCTTAGGACAATCTAAAGAAGATATTGATTTCCTGTTGATTGGCGATTCGCATGCCAATGCCTACACAGCAATGCTGGATGAATGGGCAAAGGATGCTGATTTACGCGGTTATGACGTTACGCAAAGCTCAACCTTTTATCTGCCAGATGTGCAGCGATTTGAATTAAAGTTGAATCAATGGAAAGAATTGACCAAATTCCAAAAACGTAATGATGCTATTACTGCGCATCTTAAAGAAACCCATTATCCAATGATTATTCTGGCAGGTTCTTATGCGCAGTATTTTGACGATGATGTAAAACCTAAAGATAGTGTCCATCATACTGAGGAAGAGATATTTAGAGCAGGCTTGATGAAAGCCTTAGAAATTGCCTATCAATCTAGTGATCAGGTGGTGCTAATTAATGATGTACCACATCTAGACTGGGAAGGGATTCCATCTGATTGTAATATTCGTAAAGAGATTCTTCATCGAGACGCTGCATGTACAGTTTCTCGAAAAACTTATGAAGCACATTTAAAGCAATTCAATCAGATTCTGGCAGAAGCAAAACTGAAATATCCACAATTAAAAATTATTGATCCAACCAAAGTCATCTGTGATCAGCAGGCATGTAAAACGATGTTGAATGATGTGCCTTTGTATCGTTTTAAAGATGATAATCATCTTAATGATCAGGGTTCACGGCAATTGGGCGTTGAATATCTAAAACAGTTTGGTAATCCGCTTAAAGATTTGAAAAAAGATTAGATGGAATAAAACCACGTTTAATGACGTGGTTCTATTCCTTGGGATTTGGGTCATTGACTGATTTTGATCTTTATTTAATTCTTTCTTCTTGAACAGAAACCGGTTGCGGTTGCTCATCCATCTTATATTTGGAAGAACGTGTATTCCAGAACAGTTGTAATGTTCCCCCTAATAAAACTAAAGCAGCCAGCATAAACTGTTGATGATAGTTCAATCCAAGATATTGCAGGGCGCTAAAACTTAATCCACCAATCAGCTGAACAGAGGCAAAACATAGAGTCGCAATACTCCAGAGCTTTTTATAGGCCAGTCCATACAGTTGCAAAATGGTATAAGAGGTGAGGAAAACCACAGCGGGATTCAACATTCCGGTAAAAAAAGAAGAACTGAAAGTGAGGAACGGGTTAGCATTTAAAGTCGCGATGAAAATCGCCAGAATATACACACTATAAAGAATCTTTAAGGCGGTAAAATTGCCAAATTTTCTTGCCAGAATATAGGCAGAAAAAGCACCTAAGGCACTGCCTAAACCATATAGAATCCAGTTAAAGTTAATCCAGAATAAGCTTAATCCTAGTTCATGGCTGAGATAGTCAATCCAGAACAGGGAATGCGGAATATAGGCAAATGCACTACAGGCATAAACCGCCAGTAAACTATAAAAGACTGTATTTAAAGGTACTTGAGCAGCATGAGAAACAGATTGTTTAGCTAGATAGGGTTTAAATTGTTGTATCAGTAGGCTTAAGCAGATACAAATCATCAGGGCAAACCCACATAAGATCAGCCAGGCCGTACGTATGGAAATCTGGTCAAGATAAGGTAAAAACAGGGTAGCTAGTAAAACCCCCAATCCAATTCCGCTAAAACCAATAAAATTGATCTTAAAACGGTCTTTTAAATCGCAGCACTGAGCCACGACACTTGGTGACAAAATCATGAGCAGACCACCACTGATACCGGAGATCACGCGCCAGCTGATATACCAGATTTCAGAAAACCCTGAAAAAGCGCAACAGAATAGGCTAACCATTCCAGCTATTGCAGCAAGCTGGATATAGGTACTCATGCTTCGATCTTGAGGCAAGCGCATCGCTGCATAAGCACCCATTAAATAACCCAGTAGATTGGCACTACCCAAAAGGCTGGCAAAACTCGCGCTCCAGACAAAGGCTTCACGTGTACCAGGTAACAGGGCAGTATAGGAAAAACGCAGAATGCCGATGCCTAAGCACATGCTCAGGCAGAGAAAAAGACTAAGCTTGACCGTATTTGAGGACATCCATATACTCTTGAAGTTTTATATTTGTTCAAAAAATAGCATGAATCATCAAGCTAAAGGAGAAAAGGCTGAATAGATTTTATTGAGAAAAGAAACTCTGGATTAACAGCATGCTTCTATTTTAAATATCTGTAAAGCTTATCGCGGAACTTTTTAGACAATAAAAAACCGCATTCATGAATGCGGTTTTTTGAGTTAACTTTTATAAATTAACGCATTTTTGCCAGGAAACGGCCTAAACGGGTAATCGCTTCACGCAGTTCATTTTCTGCTGGCAGGAATACCACACGGAAATGATCCGGTGTTGGCCAGTTGAAACCAGTACCTTGAACCAATAGAACTTTCTCGGCACGTAACAGATCAAGCATCAGTTTTTCGTCATCCTCAACCGGATAGATTTCTGGATCAAGACGAGGGAAACAGTACATCGCACCTTCCGGTTTCACACAAGATACCCCTGGAATCTCGTTTAGCATTTCCCAGGCAATATTACGCTGTTCATATAGACGGCCACCTGGGCGGATCAAGTCATTAATAGACTGATAGCCACCGAGTGCAGTCTGAATTGCATATTGTGCTTGATGATTCGCGCAAAGACGCATTGAAGCCAGCATATCCAGGCCTTCAATGTAGTCCATTGCACGTGATTTATCACCAGTAATCGCCATCCAGCCTGAGCGATAGCCAGCAATACGATAGGCCTTAGATAAACCGTTGAACGATACACATAATTGCTTGCCTGCAAGCGAAGCTACTGACACATGTTCAATGCCGTCGTAAACGATTTTGTCATAGATTTCGTCTGCAAACAGGATCAGATCATATTTCTTCGCCAGATCCACGATTTGCTGTAATACATGACGCGGATAAACCGAACCAGTCGGGTTATTCGGGTTGATAATCACGATCCCGCGGGTATTTGGCGTGATTTTGCTTTCCATATCCGCAATATCTGGATACCAGTGATCTTCTTCATCACATTTATAGTGAATCGCAGTACCGCCAGACAGGTTCACTGCTGCAGTCCATAATGGATAATCCGGCATTGGAATCAGCATTTCATCGCCGTCATCCAGCAGGCCTTGCATCGCCATCACGATCAGCTCAGATACGCCATTGCCGACATACACGTCGTTCACGTGCATATCCAGAATGCCTTTTTGCTGGTAATACTGACAGATCGCTTTACGTGCCGGGAAAATCCCTTTGGAATCTGTATAGCCAATCGCATTTGGCAGGTTCAGTGCAACATCATTAATGATTTCTTGCGGGGCTTCAAAGCCGAATGGGGCGGGATTTCCGATATTCAGTTTGATAATTTTATGTCCGGCTTCTTCCATCTCGTTGGCCGCTCGTAACACTGGTCCGCGAATGTCGTAGCAAACATGCTCAAGCTTAGACGATTTCTTGATCTCGCGAGGGGGGGTGTTACCAATACCGGACATAATTCCATCCAATTAATTTTTAAGTTAAACCTATAGATTACGCAAATATCACAATCTATGCTGAAATTTCGCTAGAAATTTTTTCATCTCTAGCGTAAATATGGAAGTACTGAAGCATGACATTTAATGTCAAAGATTTAAAGGAGTTAGTGATGGGAAAACTCAATAAAACAGACCGGGAATGGCAAAGAGAGTTATCACCAGAAGAGTTTCGCATTACGCGTGAAAAAGGAACTGAACCGGCATTCACAGGCAAGTACTGGAATACAAAACAGGAAGGGACTTATGTCTGCCGTTGCTGTGGTACACCACTATTTTCTTCAACCACTAAATATGACAGCGGTTGCGGTTGGCCAAGCTTCTATCGTCCTGTGAGCAGCTCAGTTGTAGAAGAATTACCTGATACTTCACATGGTATGGTGAGAACAGAAATTGTTTGTCATCATTGTGATGCACATTTGGGACACGTTTTCCCGGATGGTCCGGAACCGACTGGCTTACGTTATTGTGTAAACTCAGCCTCTTTAGAATTACAAACACAAGAAAAAACTGACGAGGGAACTTATCCATGACCAGCATTTATCAGTTTGAAGCTGAGTTGTTAGATGGGAAAAACAAACGACTTGCAGATTATGAAGGGAAAGTACTTTTAATCGTAAATACCGCGAGCAAATGTGGTTTCACTCCACAATTTGCAGGTCTGGAAAAGCTTTACCAGAAATATAAAGAGCAGGGACTGGAAGTTTTAGGTTTTCCATGCAACCAGTTTGGTGGACAGGATCCAGGTTCAAATGAACAGATCGGTGAATTTTGCCAGAAAAATTATGGGGTTTCTTTCCCAATGTTTTCCAAGGTAGATGTTAAAGGTCCAGAAGCGCATGCGATCTTCCGTTACTTGACCAATAATTCTAAAGGAATTCTAGGAAATGGTATTAAGTGGAATTTTACCAAATTCCTGATTGGTCGTGATGGCAAGGTATTAAACCGTTTTGCACCTACCACCAAACCTGAAGATCTCGAGACAGAAATTGAAAAGGTTTTATAAGTTTATTTGAAATGTCTAATTTCTAATGAATAGAAAATAAGTTAAATAAAAAATAATTTGTAGTCAATATCCATAAAAAAACCCACTTCTGGAAAGTGGGTTTTTTTTATTTGTGTTTAGGTCTTAAAAGATTAAAGAATCGCTTTTAAACGCTGAATTACCTGCTCACATTGTGCCAGATCAGCCACCAATGCCAGACGCACATGATTTTCACCCGGGTTGCCTTGTGTAGTTTCACGAGACAGGTAACGGCCTGGTAATACTTTGATATGCGCTTTTTCCATCAACATTTTGGCAAAAGCTTCATCATTGTCCACTTTGAGCCAATAGTAGAAACCCGCATCCGGTTTTTTCAGCGGAAGCAAGTGCCCCAATTCTTTCTGGAACAGATCGAACTTGGCACGATACTGTACCCGGTTTTCTTCCACATGGGCTTCATCATTCCAAGCGGTAATTGATGCTAGCTGGTGTTGCACCGGCATCGCTGCACCGTGATAAGTACGGTATTGCAGATAAGGTTTGAGTAAAGTGGCATCACCTGCAACAAAGCCTGAACGCATGCCTGGCAGGTTGGAGCGTTTAGATAGAGAATGGAAAACGACACAGTTTTTATAGTCATCTCGGCCAATCTCGGCACACACTTCCAGTAAACCTGTCGGTGCTTCATCAAACCAGAGTTCTGAATAGCATTCATCAGAAGCAATGACAAAATCATATTTGTCTGACAGTGCAATCAGCTTTTTAAACTGCTCTTTAGAAAGAACAGCACCTGTTGGGTTGCCCGGTGTACACACAAATAACAGGGCAGTTTTTTCCCAGACTTCAGCCGGAACTGCATCAAAGTCGCCTAAGTAATCATTTTCTTCAGTACAGTTAATGAAATAAGGTTTTGCACCTGCAAGCAGGGTAGCACCTTCATAAATCTGGTAGAAAGGGTTTGGCATCACCACATAAGGCGCATCTTCACGATTAATCAGCGCCTGAACAAAAGAGAAGATCGCTTCACGGGTACCGGAAACCGGTAATACATTGCTGTCTGCACTGATGCTATTCAGTTTAAAACGACGAGTCAGCCAGTTGGCAATGCTTTCTCGTAATTCAGGTAAGCCTTTGCTGTTCGGATAAGTCGATAGATGCTGGAAATTATCGATAATCGCCTGTTTCACGAACTCGGGTGCTGGATGCTTTGGTTCACCAATTGAAAGGGGAATCAATGGCATATTCGCAGGCTGGATATCCGCAAAAAGTTTATTTAACTTTTCAAACGGATATGGGTGCAATAAAAACAAGCTAGAGTTCATGAATGTGTTACCGAGCAGTGTGTTAGTGTTGAGCATTGACCTGATGTGAGGCTTCATCCAGAGCAGCTTTTAATGCCGCTGCAAAATTGTCGGACTCTGTTTGGGTCATTGGGCTGCCATCTTTTTTGG
The DNA here is from genome assembly GCF_002339435.1 of Acinetobacter sp. UBA2581. Lineage (NCBI taxonomy): Bacteria > Pseudomonadati > Pseudomonadota > Gammaproteobacteria > Moraxellales > Moraxellaceae > Acinetobacter > Acinetobacter sp. UBA2581. The sequence continues at coordinate 8,532 of NZ_DDLD01000009.1, forward strand.
TGACAAAGAAAATATCTTCAGCACGTTCGCCAAGCGTGGCAATTTTAGCAGAGTGAATATCCAGACCCTGCATCATAAATAAACCGCCAATTTTCGCAAGTAAACCAGGATGGTCAAGTGTCGCAATTTCCACCATATTCTGATTTAAAGCCTCATTGAGAGTGATATCGACAGTATTTTCAATATCAAAATGACGTAACTGACGCGGAATGCGGCGCTGCATCAGACCTGGATATTCATCAGAATGACTTAAGGCATCCTGTAAGGCTTCAATCACAGTCGCTTCACGTTCTGGGTCAGTCAGCAGCGTGCCAAAACGGTCAAGTACGACATAGGTATCCAGACTAAAGGCTTTGGTCGCGGTAATAATCCGGGCATCCTGAACGTCCAGATTCATGCGATCCAGAACAGCAACCGTGGTAGCGAACAGATTTGGCTTGTCTTGGGTATAGATGAAGATCTGCACGGCATCCTGCGCATATTTACGATGCGCACGCATTAATACCAATGGTGCAGGATTATCGCCATGTTCCAGAATGGCACGGGTATGCCAAGCGATTTCATCGGCAGATTCTTTCAGGAAGTAGTCGTCACCCAGTTCCTGCCAGACTTTTTCAACGTCATAGAGTGAGAAATGTTCTACCAGACGTTCACTAGCTTCGAATTTGGTATCTTCAATCAGCATTTGATAATCAACCGGACGGCCGAGACCTGAACGGATCACATCACGCGCATGTGTATAAAGCTGACGCATCAAAGATGAACGCCATGTATTCCAGAGTTTTGGATTGGTCGCGTTGATATCTGCCACTGTCAGCGTGTACAGATAATCCAGATGCTCCATATCGCCCATTTTTTCAGCAAATTCTTTGACTACATCCGGATCGGAAATGTCTTTTTTCTGTGAAGTCACCGACATGGACAAATGGTTTTCAATCAGCCAAGCAACCAGATTGCATTCACGTTCGGTAAAGCCATGGGTACGGCAGAACTGAATCGCATCGGCTGCACCAAGCTCACTATGATCGCCACCACGACCTTTGGCAATATCATGGAAAATAGCCGCTAGATAAACAATGTCACGACGTGCTAGGCGCTGGAACACGGAGCTGACCACTGGGAATTCTTTGGCAAATTCGGGTTCTTTGAAGCGGTTCAGATTGCGGATCAAGAGCAGGGTATGTGCATCTACGGTATAGATATGGAACAGGTCATATTGCATCAGGCCGGTAATCTGTCCGAAAGCTGGAATATATTTGCCCAGAACACCATAACGTTTCATCGCAACTAGCGTTTCGTACAGGCGATGCGGTGAACGAATGATGGCCATAAACAGGGCTTGGTGTACCGGATTATCACGGAAACCCTGATCAATACGTTTAGCTGCCAAAGTAAGCAGACGTAAAGTACGGGCACGTATGCCTTCAATTTCAGGACGATTAGCCAGCAAATAGAAAATTTCCAGAATGGCGCTTGGCTTTTCTGAGAAAATCTTGTGATGTTGAACTGCTAACTTGCCATCGACCAGTTTGAAATTTTCATTAATTTCTTCAATCTGGCGTTCATATTGAGGTAAACGTGGGGTAATGACTGATTCATTGAAATAAGCCAGCAGCATTTCATTCAAAGTTGAAACCTGCTGCGCGCTACGGTAATAGCGCTTCATAAACTGTTCGATTGGATAGTTCGGTGACTGACCTTCTTCACGGGTATAGCCAAACATCGCCGCAATATCTCGTTGATAATCGAATAGCAGGCGGTTTTCATCGCGCTTGGTCAGGCGGTGTAAATGATGACGAATTTCCCAGAGGAAGCTTTCTGCTTCTTCGAGTACAGCAAGTTCAAATTCTGAAATAAAGCCCAGATGCACCAGGTCATAAATACGGTTGACACGGAAATGACGTTTGGCAATCCAGCCAATCTGGTTGATATCGCGGATACCGCCTGGTGCATTTTTAATATCCGGTTCCAGATTGCTTTCAGTATTATTGTGTTGAGCATAGCGTTTGTGCTGCTCATCCATTTTCGCATCAAAAAAGGTTTTATCGGTCCAGGTTTGTGACACGATCCGGCGTGGCCACTTGGTTAAATTTTCATTACCAATAATAAGACGTGCTTCAATTAGGGAAGTCGCTACCGTAAGGTCACTGCTGGCCTGATTGACACATTCATTGATGGTACGGACACTGATGCCCGGTTTGAAATTGCCCACATCCCAAAGAGAAGAAATAAAACTGGAGATCAGCTTTTCCTGCTCTGGAGTGAAATCATCTTCAGAAAGGATCATGATATCGACGTCTGAATATGGCAGCATTTCGCGGCGGCCATAACCGCCGACTGCGAAAAGTGCCAAATCGGTTTGATCCAGTTCAGCATGATTCCACAGGAATTGCAGAGCCTCATCAATCAGGTTGGAACGGGCCTGAATGATGTCACGGATAGACTGTCCATTTTCAAAACATTCCTGAAGCTGATTTTCTACATCGCTACGCCATTGGTTGATCGCTTTGATGTCATTGTGACTTTTAATGTAATTCAGCAGTGGGGAGGTATTGATCATGAACAGTGGTCCGTTGTATTTACTTAATTTTGATTCACATTAACTTGGTCAGCAACCTGTTGAGCCAGCTCGCGAGCCTGTTCAATGCTTTCTGCACGCGCAGTCGCGACACCCATACGGCGGCGTTTAAAACCTTCAGGTTTACCAAACAGGCGTAAATCGGTATCGGCATGGGCTAAAGCAAGATTCAGGCCAGAAAATGAAAGGTTGCGATCATCGACACCTGCGTAAATTACGGCACTGGCAGCCACACTATGGCGAGCTGTATTGACTGGTAAGCCTAAAATAGCACGGGCATGCAGTTCAAATTCACTCTGGAACTGGGAAGCCAAAGTGACCAGACCAGTGTCATGCGGGCGAGGTGAAACCTCACTAAACCATACTTTGTCGCCTTTGACAAAGAGTTCTACACCAAAAATGCCGCAACCGCCCAATGCCGTGGTGACTTTATTGGCGATACGTTTTGATTCTTCCAGAGCAGCAGGGCTCATTGGCTGAGGCTGCCAGCTTTCTACATAGTCGCCTGAGTCCTGACGATGTCCGATTGGATCACAGTAAGAGGTTTCGATTTCGCCAGTTTGAGGATTTTTAGCCCGCACAGTAAGCAGGGTAATTTCAAAATCAAAATCAATCTGTGATTCGACAATTACTTTGCCCTGATTAACTCGACCACCTGTTTGCGCATATTCCCAGGCAGCATCAACTTCTTCAAAACTTTTCACGCGAGATTGGCCTTTACCTGAAGAAGACATCACCGGCTTCACAAAGTTTGGATAACCAATGTCATCACAGGCTGCGCGGAAAGATTCCAGAGAAGCGGCAAAGCGATAAGCAGACGTCGGTAAGCCTAGTTCTTCAGCTGCCAGACGACGAATGCCTTCACGATTCATGGTCAGGTTAACCGCTTTAGCAGAAGGAATTACAGTTGCAATATTCTGTTCTTCGATTTCAACCAGTACTTCTGTCGCAATCGCTTCAATTTCAGGAACAATGAGATGCGGCTGAAATTTTTGAATGAGCTGTTTGAGTTCCGCTGCATCTGCCATATTTAAGGCATAAGAAAAATGTGCCACCTGCATGGCAGGAGCATCTGCATAACGATCTGCAGCATGAACTTCTACACCTAAACGTTGCAAGGAAATCACCACTTCCTTACCTAGTTCTCCTGAACCTAGCAATAGAACTTTAAAAGCTGAAGATTGAAGAGGAGTACCAATAGTCACGTTCATGTGTATTATCCATGCTTGATTTTATGGACTTTTAGCATAACAGAACTCAATGCCGAGATAAGCCGAGTTTCATACAAAATTGTGATATTGGCCAGCAGTTTTATTTATAAAAGTTTATAGAGAATTGCATCTGAAATCAGGCAGTTCGCTTTACTGTATTTTTCATAGGGTTTAAATCATAAATACGATTTTGCGGATTGAGTTTTTTCATATGCAGAATTTGCTTGTCATTGAGCTGAAGTTGATGGAGAAGTTTCAGACTTTGTATACTCTTAAAGGCGTAAAAGGGAATGACAAAAGGACAGATAAAACCAAATATCCATAGCAATAAACCAAATCCTGAAAATTGCAGTGCATCGAGGAATACAGTGAAAAAATGGAATTGATGATTTGATATTGCGACAAGTGCAAAGAATAAAAACAGTAAAATTACACTAAAGCAAAATACAGAAATGAGATTTGGAATGCCTTTATGTAACAGGCTCCATTGGCTAAAAATGATTTGTTTAGGGTGCAGATGGATCACCTGTTGAGTCTGATTGTAGAGGGCAATGATTTTATTTTTGCCATGCTTCTGAATATAAATGACACGGACATAATCTGCGGGTTCAGCAACCACTTCTACAAAATGACCAGTAAAATTCTGTGCATTGATAAAACATTCAAAATAGCAGCCGGGTAATTCATACTGGTTAAAATAGCCAACATTTCATCACGTCGATGATGAATAAATATTTTCCCTTCAATCATTTGCTTTGGCTCGAACATGCCAACACTTTCCTTATTTTCTTCTTATATAAAAAAGACTTATATATTTAATTTAGCATAAGTCTTGAATGAGATTTCTAATTTACTAAAAGGCTTAAAAAGGCATGGGGATATAGGTATAAATCAGACCATAGGTTAAAGCAGCAGTTAAGGTCGCCATGACAATTTTCTTGAACTTGAAATACAGTCCAGCGAGTACAATAAAACCGATCAACATGGCAAAGCTTTTATCTGGCGTTTCCAATAAGGGCGGTAAAGTCGCCACAACCAGCATGGAACTGATGGCAGCAATTCCAATCGAACCCAAGGCAATTTTCAACCATAGCGCACCACGTTTTTGCGAACCCTGCTGAAATTTTTGAATCACATAGAATGGACCAAAACGTGAGGCAAAATTGGCAATTCCGACAATAATCCCGACCAAAATAATTTCAAAATTCATGATTGATCTCCTGCATATTCAGGATCTGGTTTTTTCAGTACATAGTGCTTGAACAGGCCGGCCAAAATGCCGGAACTGATGCCAATAAAGATCGCAGCGGACAAATCGATAAAATAACAGGCAACTGCTGAGACAATAATCGTGCTGGTCACGACAAAGGTATGTTTCTTTTCAAAAGCTGCCAATAAGAAACTTAAGAACAGGGCAGGTAGCAGGAAATCTAAAGCCGCCTGCAAGAATTGTGGCAGATGACTAACCTGATCAGCAAATAGGCCGCCTAGAAATGAACCTATCGCCCAAGATAACCAGCTAAACAGACTCAGACCGAGCATCCACGACTCTGACCATTCCTGACGCCTTTGTGACAGCTTGATCATACCTGAAGCAAAGACTTCATCAGTAAGACCCCAAGCCCAGACTGCGGTTTTCTTCAAGTTTAAACGATCTTGGATCAGGTTTTGTAAAGCTGGGCCGTATAAAAGATGGCGAATGTCCAAAGCAATTACGGTCAATGCAGTCATCCAGATCGAAGTACCGCTACCAAGTAGAGCTACAACTAAAAATTGACTGGCACCGGCATACATGGAGCAGGACAGAAATAAGGCTTCCCAGGCAGTAAAGCCGAACTGGGTGGCAGAAACGCCAAAGGCAAAGGAGACCGGAAGGTAAGTAAATATAATGGCCTGGCTATCTTTGGCACCTTGCCAGAAACCGGCAGGTTGCATCGCTACTGGATTGTGGTCAGACACAAAACACCTTGAGGGAGAGAGTTAAAACAGGGATTAAATCAAGATTGTGTATTGTACGCGAATTTACTAGCATAGTGCCGAAATATTTAACTGGCGATTCTGATATGTTGATGTTCAAGACACGTGCAATGCTGGTCGGTGTTTTAATCGGCAGCACCTTATTTCTTCAAGCTTGTGGAAATGACAGTCAAGCGCCAAAGGCCGAAATTAAAGCGGCACCTAAACTCTCCAATGATGCAACAACTTATGCTAATGCTGCATGGCAATTCATGAATGAAGTCGATCCGCTGGTCTATAACAAGGAAATGGAGCAGATTGATGCTCAGGTGCGTCAACCGGCCCGTAAATTAAGTACTGACTGGCGCATTAATGTGAAAATGACTGACTCAGTGACGGAAGGCAAATATGCCTTATGTCGCAAGGCTTTAACCAGTCTGGAAATCTGGGCACGTAGCACCGTTGAAAATAGCAGTAGCGTGGCACACAGACAGGCCGACTATGAGCGTGATAAACAGCAATGTCAGGGAGCAATTGCTCATCCTGAACTGGGAAATACTGATCCAAAGCAGAAAGGTAATGCAGTAGCTGAACAGTCTTAATCGGGTTTTATAATCTTCAGGCGGAACTTCGGTTCCGCTTTTTTGTTATAAAAAACGATTCTATTTATATAAATAAAAAATAATTAAAATCAAGAAATATTGCCCTGAGTCATTAAAAAAGTCCTATAGTTGACTCATAATCAAGCGATTTAGAGATAAAAGTTAATTTTTGGAGTAATTTTAAATGTTAAATAAATTGTTTTTAGCGATAAGTATAAGTACTGTTTTAGTAAGTGCAGTACAAGCTTCTCATGCGTGTGAAGTGGCACCATGTACCAATGGCTTTGATAGCGTCAATGTTTGTGAATTGCGTTCTTAAATTTTAAATCCATCTCCCTATAGAAAATTCAAACAGCAAAAAATAAAAGAAGCCTCAGAATAAGGCTTCCCATACAGTTAGACGATCATGTCTTAAAGCAACATGAACAGACGTTCTAGATACAACACTGCTCCGCCCAAAAGAATACTGAGGCCGCAGATCAAGCGTAAAGAGTGCCAAGACATGAGATTTCGTCCTACTGTATTCATTTATATTGAAAGTGCTTCCAGATAACGGCGATTCACTTCCTTCCAGTTCACCACATTAAAGAAAGCGGCAATATATTCAGGACGACGGTTCTGGTATTTCAAATAGTACGCATGTTCCCACACATCCAGACCTAGAATCGGAGTATTGCCATGCATGAGTGGTGAGTCCTGATTGGCACTGTTTTCTACAATAATGGTTTGATCAGGTGCTACGCTGAGCCAGGCCCATCCACTACCAAAACGGGTTAAGGCTGCCTTGGTAAAAGCTTCTTTAAAAGCTTCAAAGCCACCAAGCTCCTTGTCGATCGCTTGTGCAATTTCACCTTCAGGATTGCCACCGCCCTCTGGGCTCATTACTGTCCAGAACAGGGAATGGTTGGCATGACCGCCACCATTATTAATCACATTATTTTTCAAATCTTCAGGTACCTGATTGGCTTTGCTTACCAGTTCTTCCACAGAAAGATCTTCCCATTCTGTGCCTTCAATACCTGCATTGATGTTGTTGATATAAGTTTGATGATGTTTGGCATGGTGGATTTCCATAGTTTTAGCATCAATATGCGGTTCCAATGCATCATAAGCATAAGGGAGTTCGGGAAGGGTATAGCTCATTTTTAATTGTCCTTAAGCGTAATTGAGTGAGTGGAATTTTCGACTAAATTTTAAAATACGCTTGAGTTGCATTAAATACAATGAGAATTATTATCATTTATGTTGTGAGGTATGGTTTTTATAAATAAGGTGTAAAGATGCTTATGAAAATAGCAAGAAGCCAAATTTGGTAACAAAAAGCCCCAGATTTGGGGCTTTTCTTTGGTTTTAAACTTATACGTTAAAGCGGAAGTGCAGAACATCGCCGTCCTGAACGATATAAGTTTTACCTTCCAAACGCCATTTACCTGCTTCTTTGGCGCCAGCTTCGCCGTTGTACTGTACGAAGTCATCGTAAGCAATACATTCAGCACGGATAAAGCCTTTTTCGAAGTCAGTGTGGATTACACCCGCAGCTTGAGGCGCAGTAGCGCCGACTTTAACCGTCCAGGCGCGAACTTCCTGTACGCCAGCAGTAAAGTAAGTTTGTAGACCAAGCAATGAATAACCTGCACGAATCACCACGTTCAGACCTGGTTCTTCCATGCCCATAGCTTCCAGGAATTCAGCACGGTCTTCATCTTCAAGCAATGAAATTTCTGCTTCGATCTGGTTACAAAGTGGAACCACGATTGCATTTTCAGCAGCAGCCAGTTCACGTACAGCATCTAAATGCGGGTTATTTTCAAAACCGTCTTCAGCCACGTTGGCGATATACATGGTTGGTTTAAGCGTTAACAGACCAAAACCACGTACCAGTTTACGTTCGTCATCATCTAAGGTTGCAGCACGAGCAGGTTTGCCTTCATCTAAAAGAGGAAGAATTTTATCTAGAACTGCTTTAGTCGCGATCGCTTCTTTATCGCCACCTTTGGCAGACTTCGCCAAACGAGTCACTGCTTTAGTCACAGTTTCAAGATCAGCTAGAGCAAGTTCAGTGTTAATCGTTGCGATATCATCAAGCGGATCAATTTTACCGTTGACGTGAATCACGTTTTCATCTTCGAAACAACGGACAACATGAGCAATTGCATCCGTTTCACGGATATTCGCCAGGAACTGATTACCCAGACCTTCGCCTTTAGATGCACCAGCAACCAGACCCGCGATGTCCACGAATTCCATGGTAGTTGGTACCACGCGTTGTGGTTTTACGATTTCAGCAAGTTTGTCCAGGCGTGGATCAGGCACAGGCACGATACCGGTGTTTGGTTCAATCGTACAGAATGGGAAGTTTTCCGCAGCAATTGCAGCTTTAGTTAATGCATTGAAAAGCGTAGATTTACCAACGTTAGGCAGGCCTACAATACCACAATTAAAACCCATGAAATAACTCACAAAGCGTTATATAAAAATTGCCAGTGATTTTACATGAAAGCCATGACAAAGTCAGGTCATGGCTGGATGCTTTGTTGAAAACTTATGAAATAGATGTTTTTAAATTTTACGTTTATCGAGCTGATTCGATAGGGTGTCACCAGTGGCCTGAACTAGCATGACCAGAATTACCAGCACCACAATCACGGCTAGCATGATCTGCATATCAAAACGCTGATAGCCATAACGATAGGCGATATCACCCAATCCACCTGCACCGATCGCACCGGCAATCGCCGAGGAGTTAATCATGGTCACCAAAGTGACGGTAAAACCAGCCACAATCCCCGGTAAAGCTTCAGGCAATACCACATGCCAGATAATCTGCTTACGGTTACAGCCAATTGCTTGAGCCGCTTCTATCAGCCCCTGATCGACTTCACGTAGGCTTACTTCAGCAATCCGGGCAAAGAAAGGAGTCGCTGCTAAGGTTAAAGGTACAACGGCTGCCCAGACACCATAGCTGGTCCCCACAATCCAGCGGGTAATAGGAATCAGCGCCACCATCAAAATCAGGAAAGGCACCGAACGGGTAATATTCACAACCCAGCCCAAAGCCTGATTAATGGGTTTAGATGGGTAAATACCATGTTCAGACGTACTGACTAACACTACCGCCATTGGTAAGCCAATTAAAAAGGCAACGATTGCGGATACACCGACCATGATGAGGGTATCAGTAGTTCCTGTCAGTAATAAATCAATGAGTTGGTCGTGCATAGCCAATCACCTCAATTTGTGCAATGTGTTGTTTTAATTTTTGCTGAAGTAAGTCGGTATCCAGATTCAGATCAGCAACCGCGACAATCAGGCTACCGACCAGATGATTCTGGATGCTGTCGATATGACTTTGATAGAGATGCACCGGATGCTCGAACTGTTCGAAAATCACTTTCAAATCTGGTGAATGCTGAACACTAGAGGCATAGCGAAGTTTGATAATGCTATGTGTAGTATCAGCAGTGACTTCAGGACTGATCGCAAATGGCAGTTCCAGTTGTTCCAGATTCAGCAGTTCCTGGGTGATTTGTTGCTGTGGATTGGAGAATACAGACCAGACTTCACCGGATTCAACAATTTCACCTTTTTCAATTACGACGACTTGATCGCAGATTTCACGAATGACCTGCATCTCATGGGTGATTAGTACAATAGTGAGGCCGAGTTTCTGGTTGATTTCTTTCAGTAAAGACAGCACCACTGAAGTGCTTTCTGGGTCTAGTGCAGAAGTGGCTTCATCACAGAGTAGAATTTCCGGATGATGCACCAGCGCACGGGCAATGCCGACACGCTGCTTTTGTCCGCCGGATAACTGAGAAGGGTAGTTCTGCGCTTTTTCGCTTAAGCCGACCAGTTGCAGGACTTCATTCACGCGTGCATCAATGTCTGATTTTTTATAATTCGCGACTTTTAAAGGTTGTGCTACATTTTCCCAGACGGTTTTGGCTGACATCAGGTTGAAGTGCTGAAAGATCATGCCAATGCGCTGACGTAACTGGATCAGTTCAGCATGGGTGAGCCCAGCCAGATCTTGTTGATGGATATGGATATGACCCTCACTGATCTGTTCCAGACCATTCAAAGTACGTAGTAGCGAAGATTTCCCCGCGCCACTTTTTCCGATAATCCCGAAGATATTTCCTTCAGGAATATCCAGATTGATGTCCTTTAAGGCATGTACCGATTTGCCTTGTACCTCATAGTATTTGTTCAGGTTGCGGATTTTGATATGCGGAACGTAAAACGCCACCTGAGAACCAAAACTCACCATAGTATTCTCCTTATTTCCAGCCCGGGAACCAGAGCTTCGCACCAAAGTCAGCATCTAGTGCTTCCTTCACGCGAGGTGAGTTCTGATAGATTTCAACAAATTTTTTCAGCTTGTCATTTTTGTCCTGATAGTCTTCATGTACGGCAAACAGGATCGCGTAACGGTTGTCCTTGTTAGAGTCAAATAGCAATGCTTGTTCTGGATCAGCTGTTTTAGCCAGACGTAGGTAGTGTGGATAGCCAAATGCTAAATCAACATCATCAATGGCACGCGCAGTTTGCGGACCTTCAACTTCAACGAATTGCAGTTTTTTCGGATTCACTGCAATATCTTTTAGGCTAGAAAGGTGGTTGTTTGGATCTTTTAAAGTTACCAGTTTGGCTTGTTGCAATAACAGTAGCGCACGACCTTGATTGACTGGATCATTTGGTACTACAACTTTTGCGCCGTCTTTAAGTTCATCCAGACTGTTAATTTTCTTGGAATACAGGCCAACGTGAGTCGCTGCACCTTTGGCAAATGCCTTGATTTTAAAATCAGTTTCTTTCTTGGCATTATCCAAAAATGGCTGATGCTGGAAGAAGTTGGCATCAATATCGCCATGACTCAGGGTGATATTCGGTGTATTCCAGTCCGAGAACTCGACCAGTTTGACATTCACACCTTGCTGTCTGGCTTCTTCTGCTGCGACCTGTAAAGGCTTAGCAAAAGATGGGCTGATCCCAATCACCAGTTCATCCGAACCGGATTTCTTTTGCTGGTTCCACACCACCAGTCCGATAATGACGGCGGCAATAATCACCCCAACAACGGTGAATTTTGTTTTAACGGTTTGTGCCATGTTGCACCTCAAAATAAATTTATGCTGATTGTTTTTGTTTTAGGTTCGTGTTCGCTGTTGAGGCGGAGCTTTGACATCGGAATTGCTGCACTGGATGCGCACTAGGTAAGCGGTCTCCTTGCTGAAATAGCTTGTGTCTGAAACTGCCTTGTTCATATTCAGTTTTATAGCGTCCGCGCTGCTGTAATTCAGGAATCACTAATTGGATAAAATCCTGATGCGATTCAGGTGCAACCGTGCGAGTCAGGTTGAAGCCATCAATACCGGTTTCATCAATCAGCTGAATCAGTTTTTCTGCCACTGTTGCGCCATTACCTACGATAAGTGGATAACGACCACCCAGCTCATGTTGAGCTTTCAGGTCATTGGGTGTGATCTGCTGCTCTTTGAATTTGTCATTAACCGTCGCAATACTATTGGTCTTCTTGTAAGGAATTGGTTCATCATCAGCAAATTTGGACAGGTCAATGCCAACTGAGCTGGAATAATGTGCAAGACCTGCTTCAGGGCTGGCATAGGCGCGATATTCATCCAGCTTTTGCTGTGCCAGTTCATCCGTTTCTGCAGTCACGATGGTAATGCCGACAAAAATCTTGATCGCTTCAGGATCACGGCCTTGTTCAGTGGCCTGACGACGAATCTGATCAACCTGTTTTTTAATCTTGTCCGGATGATCACCACCAATAAACATGCCTTCAGTATGTTGAGTAGCAAAGGCCATACCCCGTGGTGAAGCACCGGCTTGGAACAGCACAGGCGTACGTTGAACAGAAGGTGAAACCTGGAACACGCCCTGGCTACGATAAAATTGACCCTGATGATTGACCTGGTGCACCTTGGCTGGATCAGTAAAGATACGTTGCTGCTTGTCTTTCAGCACAGCATCATCTTCCCAGGAGCCTTCCCAGAACTTGTAGCACAGCTGTAAAAATTCTTCGGCCTGTTCATAACGTAAGTCGTGATCTTTCAAGCCATTTTCACCAATCAGGCGCTGCGCACTGTCCAGATAACCAGTAACAATATTCCAGCCGATACGGCCATGGGTCAGATGATCCAGACTGGCAAAACGGCGGGCGAACTGATATGGCGACTCATAGCTGAGATTCACCGTGACCCCAAAACCGAGATTTTTAGTGACGGTTGCCATGGCAGACACCAGCGTGCTTGGATCATGGCTGGGTAACTGAATTGATTCTTTTAAAGTCAGATCAATGCCATTTTGATAGACGTCATACACCCCGGTAATGTCGGCAATAAACAGACCATCGAACAGGCCTTTTTCAAGCGTTTTTGCCAGATCAGTCCAGTAGCTCAGCTCATTAAAACGGTGTGACTCATCTCGTGGGTGAGTCCATAAACCATGATTGATATGACCCACGCAGTTCATATCAAAGGCATTGAGCAGGATTTTTTTTGCTTTTGGATCAGTCTTAGTAATTGTCATTACAATGTCCCCCGGCGTGGAGGCAGTACACCATTCAGCAAATAATTGGCAATGAAATAGTATTTCCAGCGTGAGGCATCGTGCAGGGTATGCACGCGAGCATTACGCCAGAAACGGTCCAGTCCATCTTCGCGCTGGCTGCCACGGCTGCCGGCCAGTTCAATTAGTTTTGATGATGCTTTTAAAGCAGTTTCACTACTGTGTGCACGGGCTTTGGCTACATCCAGTGAGGCTTTGGCAACCCTAGCTTCAGTTGGGTCAGCTTTAGCAGCATCAACGGAACGGCCAGCCTGTTTGAGCAAGACTTCGGAAGCACGTACATCTGTTACGACACGACCGAGTTCAAATTTGGTCAGTGGATCATCTGTAGCATTGTCTACACCAGAATCAATCCACGGACGTGCCTGACGTACACGGTTTAAGGTTTCCTCAAATGCAGCGCGGGCAATACCGGTTTCAATGGAGGCATGCAGCAATTGTGCAAAAGGTCCGGAAATGGTTGGGTGGGAATAGGCTGTATCAAAACGCACCACATCTTCTTCAAGCACGTGTACGTTATCGAATTTCACTGTACCACTGCCCGTGGTACGCTGGCCAAAACCGCTCCAGTCATCAATCAAGGTGAGACCTTCGCTGTCACGTGGCACAAAAGCCAGGAATTGCTGCTCGCTTTCATCCACGACCAATGTTGGGATGCGGTGCGCAAACAGGCTGCCGGTGCAATAGAATTTTTCGCCGTTAATGACATAGCCTTGCTCGGTTTTGCGGATCGCGGTTTGACGCTGTGCAGCAGTCTTGGTTTTGAACTCAGCTAGGGCATTACCAAAACGAGCACCTTTTAAGACTTCGGCATAGAGTTTCTGTTTTTGTTCCTCCGTGCCGTTATTGCGCAGGATTTCCAGACCATAGAAATGGTTTTGCGGAATCTGACCAATCGAGCCATCGACACCGCTCATTAAGGCAATCACTTGCGCTACGGTATAGCTAGACACTTCTGCACCACCATATTCTTTAGGTACAGTAATTGCCCAGAGGCCAGACTGGCTATAAGCCTCGATTTCTTCGAAAGGAAGAGTACGTTCGGCATCACGCTGTACCGCATTAATCTTGAACTGTTCAGCCAGATTACGGGCAATTTCCAATGCTTCCTCATCAGATTTGATGATGTGCGCATGCGCCAGCTGTTCTGACTGCAATGAAATAATATTTTGATATGAAGTCATGGCAAATATCCTTAAATCCAGGCGTGGCGGGCAGGGAGTTTATGATTTAGGTAATAATCCCCAAGTGCATGCAGCTTCCAGCGGATCGGGTCATGCAGGGTATGCACACGGGCATTACGCCAATGCTGATCCAGATTGTGCTGACTGAGGCTGGAGCGACTTCCACCCAATTCCAGTAATTTTTCCGAGATATGTAGCGCAGCATCATTGGCATAGACCTTGGCTTCAGCAACCAGAATTGAGGCTTTGGCTGCCTGCTCATCAGTCACAGATTCCAGCTGATCCAGTTCATCCAGATATTCAGCGGCTTCATCCAGCAGTAAAATCGCGGCATCGAGCAGCACAGAAGATTTGCCAACTTCCTGCAGGGTATAATGTTCTAAGCTGGCTTTTTCGACTTGCGCATCGACAATTGGACGTGCTTTTTGTACGGCAGTCAGCGTATCGGCAAAAGCAGCTTCGGCAATGCCGACATCAATCGCGACCTGCATCAATTGGGAATAGGCACCGCGGTAGTTTGGTTGATTTCCTAACAGACGCTCATCAAAAATCAATAGCGGATCAACTTCGACATGCTGAAGTTTGACGGTACCACTTGAAGTCGTGCGTTGACCAAAGCCATTCCAATTGTCGATCACTTCCACACTTTCAGCATTGCGGTCGACAATGGTTAGTACTACATGGCCTTCTGGATGAATCGCTTTAATCGCCAGCCAATGGGCAAAGCTACTGCCAGTTGAATAGAATTTCTCGCCATCCACAAAATAGCGACCGTTTTCAAGGGTAAGTGTGGTTGCCAAGGTTTTAGTATCTTTAGTATTTCGTTCCGGGCCACCATTCGCCAGACGCTTACCTTTTAGAATTTCGTTATAAATAAACTGTTTTTGTTCTTCTGTGCCCATGATCTGGATCATGTTGAGTAATGCAATCTGGTTCTGCGGAATCTGTCCAACACTAGAGTCAGCTTTATTAATAATCCGGAATACATGCGCCAGGGTTTTATTGGTAACAAATGCACCGCCGTACTGTTTCGGAATGCGCATGCCACCCAGGCCTTTCTGGCTGAACAGGTCAATCTCAGCAAAAGGTAATAGACGTTGCTGATCACGCTGATTACGGCCTTCCAGGGCAAAGTCTGCAACCTGATAAGCAGCATTAATCGCGTCGAGATCATTTTCGATGATATGAACTTTTTCAGAAGTTAAACGAGACATAATGACATCCTAAATCGATGCCAAAACGTTACAGCGAAAGCTTTATGTAATTAAGCAATTGCTTTTGCAAAGTTTATGAAAAAAGCTATTTAGCACAAAAACTGCTAGATTCTTATAAATTTGGAATATAGTAACTAATTAAAATTAAATAGATTTTGAATAATTTCTTAATTTTAAAAAATGATTTTAAAGCAGTGCATATCTGCTTTATAGATAATCAAGACAAAAAAATGTATAAAAATACTCATCGTCGTGTTGAATAAGCAACATCTTTATTTTGAATAAAAAGTTCATTGTATTTCCAGTCTGGGGTGACTAAAGTATCCGACTAAATTAGATGGTTTTAATGCGATCTGACCTAAAAACAAGTATGGAGAATTTATGCGCATCTTATACCAGTTTCCACTTTCTCATTTTTGTGAAAAGGCACGTTGGATGCTGGATTACAAAGAGCTGGAATATATTGCGCAAAATCTGATGCCGGGTGCTCATCGTGCCTTTGCCCGCCTGAAAACCGGACAAAACCGTTTACCGATTCTGCGTGATCAGGAGCAATGGATTGTAGACTCGACCAAAATCGCTCTATATCTGGATGAGCAATATCCTGAACACCGTCTGCTACCTCCAGAAGCAAGCTTGCGCCAGCAGGCATTAGATATTGATGAAATCACCCAGGAATTAGGCCGCCATGTGCGTCGCTGGATGTTAGCTCAGGCTTTATCGCATGATAATGAATCAATGGACATCCTGATTGGTGAAAAAGGCTATCTGCGTCAGTTTGAAAAATTCTCCAAGCCATTGTTAAAAACCCTTTTGACCAAGGGTTATGCCTTAACTGAAGAAACACTGGAACAGTCCAAACAATTTATCAAGGATTCGGTTGAGCAGCTTAACCAGATCCGTGTGGAAAAAGAAGGATCTTATCTCGTCGGTTCGCGTTTCTCTCTGGCCGATATTGCTGTCTGTTCGATTCTGGCCCCTCTATTGGCTATTCCGGGAACGCCGTGGGAGAGGGAAAGCTTTGAATCGATGTCGGATGAATACCGGGAATATCAAAGTCATCTGGCTGAGTTGCCATTAGGGCAATATATTCAAAAGATGTATCGTAATGAGCGCAATGCCCGTGTTGATTGGCGTGGTGTATAAAATAAAGATGAAATATAAAAAACGCGCATAAAGCGCGTTTTTTTATGAGATTAGAATTAACCCCAAAGGGCTGGTTTGATCAATATCACTTGTTTTACTGAAGCCACTGAGCAGTGAGCTAAAGTCAAACTTCGGCAGGGAACTACCACTTGAGAGATTGGTAATGGTCTCTTTAATGGTTGGGAGGATTTCAGTAATGCTGATATTCGTAGCCGTATCAGTATTACTAATGCCGGAAATCAATTCGCTAAGATCAGGCAGTTGTAGGGACGAGTTGTTACCGACTAAATTGTCAACACTATCCGTGAATGCATCCAGACCTAAACCGTCTAAGCTTGGCACGCCAGAACCGAGTGACCCGAGCAGGTCGCCAATTTCAGGACACTGAACACCATCCAGAAGATCCGAGAATTGACCTTTGCTATCAATCAGCGCAATCACAGGTTTTAGTGCGGTAATCACATTGTTGAGGTCGCTGGATAAGGTGAGTAGTGATGGGTTATTCACAAAGTCCAGTACCACTTGTACGCCATTCAGGACATCGTAAAGCGTATTTACGATTTCTGCCTGATCAGCATCAAGAACGTCATTATTCGCTAATAGATTCAATAGTGGATTGATGCCTTTTAGTACATCCGCGATGGTGTCTGGCACATTACCTGAACCTGCAGAACTGATTGCAGATACCAATGTAGTCACACTACCAACCACTGTTGGTAAAACTTGCGTAAGTTGATTCATATCAATAGATGAATTACCTGTATCAATCGATGCAAGCAGTGGCATCAGGCTTTGCGCTACAGTTTGCGCAATGGTGCCAGCATCGATATTGCCTGAATTGCTAATTAGACCACTGAGCAAATCGGTAATAGCACCGATATCAAGATTACTGCTTGCATTGCTCATTAGGTTACTGGCTAACAGATTGACTGAACTGGTATCTAAACTACCTGTTGAGCCACCGATTAAGCCGCTAACTAATTGAACGATTTGCGTAATACCAATATCACCACCTTGCAATAAGTTGCCAGCCAGTTCAGCAATTTTACTAACATCCAGATTGCCAGCACTGCCACCTATCAATCCGCTGACCAATTTGATAACTGCATTTAAATCCAGGGTTAAGGTATTACCACCCATTAAGCTGCTAAGCAGATTGCTGATTGAACCTATGTCGAAACTGCCACCATTGGCTTTCGTTAACTGGCTAATTAAATCAGTGAGGGAACTGGGATTTAAACTATTGCCAGAAAGCAGGCTGTTTAAGAGAGAATCCAGGGAAGGAGGTAGAGGGGGTAGAACCTGTAATAGAACCAATAATGCCAGAAAGACTGCCACCCAATAAACCGCTGAGTAAACTCGTATTTTACGTCTCTGTCGTGAGCACGGGACTGAGTTTAATTTTAATTGAACTAAGAATACTAAAAGCCATAACCGTTCCTTGCGAATTTTTATCTTGTTATGTTTGTTGTGTGTTTTAGATAAACCGCTCAATTCTTATTCAATTTCTATACAAGTGTAAATCTAAGTTGGATTAATCATGCTTTGCAAATTCAGTTATCAGCTTCATAGTTTTTATTCATAAATAGTTTAGTGATAAATAAGAATAATTTATTTAAAAGCGTCGCTTATCGAAAATTTGTTTTATACGACGACCGACCATAAACATGGCTTAAAACTAGTCATTGAGATGTGTCTGGCATTTTTTTTCAAATAACTGGTAATTTACGAAAAAAATCACAATACTAAGAGTTAAATGATGATGTATTTAAATAAAATGGCAAGAGATTAGAGATGGAATTAGATCGTTTTGATAAGCATATTCTTGAAATTTTGACCCATGAAGATGTCAATCTAAATGAACTCTCTGAAAGAGTAAATTTATCTGTGAGTTCGGTGCACCGCAGGATCAAACATTTAATCGATCATAATATTATCAGTGGCTTGAAGCGCGAAATTAATTATCAAAAATTGGGCTTTAGCCTGCATGTGCTGTTGCAGGTTTCCTTGAGCAAGCATGATAGCGATACTTTTGCCAAATTTTTAGAAGAATTAGAAAATATTCCGGAAGTCATTAACGCTTTCCTGGTGACAGGACAGTCTGCGGATTTTATTGTCGAAGTTGTGGCACGTGATATGGAAAATTATAGTCAGATTCTATTAAGTAGAATTGGTAAGATCGAGCATGTTGTAGCGCTGCATTCCAGCTTCGTGATTAAGGAATATAATGTCTTTAACTGTAGTGGTCTTTTAAATAAGGTTTAAAATTCCAGGTATTTTTTAACAAATATAAAAAACGCACCCGAAGGTGCGTTTTGATCTGCTAGAAGATTAGGCATCAAGTTGCGCTAAAACTTCATCAGAGAATTCAACGTTGGTATAAACGTTTTGAACATCATCCAGATCTTCAAGCATATCAATCATTTTCATGATTTTTTTCGCTTGGTCGATATCTGTGATTTCAGCTTTGGTAGACGGGCTCATCACCACTTCTGCGTTATCAGATTTTAAACCTGCAGCAGCTAAAGCATCTTGTACTGTACCGAAGCTTTCTGGCGTAGTGATGACCAGAATTTCATCTTCATCCACTTCGATGTCTTCCGCGCCCGCTTCAAGTGCTACTTCCATGATTTGATCTTCTAAAGACA
This sequence comes from Acinetobacter sp. UBA2581, assembly GCF_002339435.1. Classification (NCBI taxonomy): domain Bacteria; kingdom Pseudomonadati; phylum Pseudomonadota; class Gammaproteobacteria; order Moraxellales; family Moraxellaceae; genus Acinetobacter; species Acinetobacter sp. UBA2581. The sequence goes on from NZ_DDLD01000009.1 coordinate 27,665, forward strand.
CATCTTCAAAAGTAATCTCACCACGTTTAGTGAACAGGAAGGACACTGAACCGTTGGTACCGAGGTTACCATCAGTTTTAGTGAAGCAGTGACGTACATCAGGAACCGTACGGTTCAGGTTATCTGTCATAGTTTCAACAATAACTGCAACGCCGCCTACGCCATAACCTTCATAGGTTACTTCTTTCAGATCGTCGTTATCTTCACCACCGGCACCACGCTGAATCGCGCGATTGATCACATCACGTGTCATGTTTACAGATAATGCTTTTTCTACAACAGCACGTAGACGAGGATTACTACCCGCATCAGCGCCACCGAGTTTGGCAGCAGTTGTTAATTCACGAATGTATTTGGTAAACAACTTACCACGACTGGCATCTTGTTTTGCTTTACGATGCTTAATATTGGCCCACTTGGAATGACCCGCCATGCGAAATATGCTCCTTGTAGATTGGCTGTATGCCTATCGAATTGCGCCGATTCTACCATAAGCTCTTTTTTTGAAAAAAGAGTCTGGATTTGAGATTTAATGATAATGCCAAAAAAATAGGCAGTAAAACAGAAAGGCAAAACAATAAATGTAAATAAAAACTTAAGAAAATATTTGCTGAGAAAATACCTAAATAAGAAAAGGGCAGGAGAAATATTATTCTCAAGCCCTTTCATGGAGTGTTTATTCCGGGATAATGATATCTAGACCAACATTCTCTTTATAGAGCTGCTTGATTAAAGCCAGATCATGTGCAAGATCAGTCGGATAAATTTTGCCAAAAATCCCACCTTGCTTAGTCTTGGAATTGGCATACATAAGCACAATTGGCACATTGGCAGCTTTGGCAATATGCCAGAAACCGGTACGGATCGGTTTACGCGTTTCACCATTTTTGGCACGGGTGGCTTCAGGTGCGATCACCAGATTGAATTTTTCATTATTCTGAAAATGTTCAACCATTACGCTGACAATATCCTTATTCGCCTTACGGTCGACCGCGATACCACCCATGGCTTCCAGAATTGGTTTCATTGGGCCTTTGAACAGTTCTTTCTTGATCAGGGTATGAATTTTGATGTCATACATCTTAAAGAGCGCCAAAGATAGAACCGCATCCATCATGGATGTATGTTCAAATCCAACAATGACCTGTTTATCTTCGAGCACATCAGGTTCGACATGATATTGCCAACCGGCAAGTTTAAATGCAGATTCGCCAATAAATTTGTTGAGCATAAATAGAAAGAAATAAGAGCTAACGGTATGAACTGCATAATTTCTTCCTGTTCTTATTCACAGTCAATAGGCTTTATTTCAAATTCATTAGGGTGTGTTGACACTTT